>VHDM01000219.1 GCA_016876055.1 Verrucomicrobiota bacterium | reverse complement strand
GGTTGCTGCGTCAGCTGGCCCCAGCGCTCCATCATCGCCCGCTCTTCCTGCTCGGACGGGTAGTCGACCAACAGCTTGAAAAGAAACCGGTCCGTCTGAGCTTCGGGCAGCGGGTAGGTTCCCTCCTGTTCAAGGGGATTTTGGGTGGCCATCACCAAAAAGGGCCGGGGAAGCTGATGCGTCTCTCCTCCGATGGTGACCTGCCGTTCTTGCATCGCTTCCAACAACGCACTTTGCACCTTGGCAGGGGCGCGGTTGATCTCGTCCGCGAGAACCAGGTTGGCAAAAACCGGCCCCTGGTGGACCCGGAAGCTTCCCTCCTTGGGCTGGAACACCATCGTGCCCACCACGTCGCTGGGGAGAAGGTCAGGGGTGAACTGGATCCGCTCAAAATCCAGGCCCATCGCCGCCCCCAGGCTTTTGATCAGCAGGGTCTTGGCGAGGCCCGGCAACCCCTCCAAAAGAACGTGGCCGTTGGAAAGGAGTGCCACCAGCAGGCGCTCAATCACGAGATCCTGCCCGATGATCGCTTTTTGCACTTCCCCCTTGATCCGCCCCGACCATTCCGATCCCTTTTTTGCCATGCTGCCAAATCCTCCTGTATGCCATCTTTGCAGAAGCGGGCGGGTTTTCAACCCCGCCGCCCAAGCCCCTACTTCCCCGAAAAAACCACCGCCCCTTTTTCGATTCGCTCCAACGTAAGCCTTTCCGACGCGCCCATGCTCGCGGTCATTTGGCCCAAGGTTTCCGTCCAACGACTCCACGACCGTAAAACCAGAGCTGGGGGTAGCGACAACTTGCCCAGGGCCGCTTCAATCCGATACACATCCTCTCCCTGTTCGGACCGGTGAAAGGTCATCTCATGCCTCAGCACAAAATTCCTGCCCAACAGGCGGCCGGATCGATCCACCCGCAGGATTCCATCCTCCGCCTTCAACTTCCAGTTTTCCGCCACCAACACCAGGAGGTCGGTCACCTGGAGGGGCGCGAATCGTAACCGC
>VHDM01000218.1 GCA_016876055.1 Verrucomicrobiota bacterium | reverse complement strand
TGGTGCTCGTGGGCGGAATGACCCGGATGCCGGCGATCATCGAGACGGCCCGCAAGCTGATCGGCAAGGAGCCGCACAAGGGCGTGAATCCGGACGAAGTCGTGGCCGTGGGTGCCGCGATCCAGGGCGGAGTGCTCAAGGGCGACGTGCAGGACGTGCTGTTGCTGGACGTGACGCCGTTGACGTTGGCGATCGAGACGGCCGGCGGGGTGGCCACGCCGATGATCCCGCGAAACACGACCGTGCCGACCAAGAAGACGAATATTTTCAGCACTTACTCGGACAATCAACCGGGCGTGGAGATTGTCATCCTGCAGGGCGAGCGGCCGCTGTCGAAAGACAACAAGCGGCTGGGCACCTTCCACCTCGATGGAATCCCGCCCGCCCCGCGTGGCACGCCCCAGATCGAGGTGACGTTCGACATCGATGCGAACGGTATCCTGCAGGTTTCGGCGAAGGACCTGGGCTCGGGCAAGGAGCAGAAGATTTCCATCACAGGCTCGAGCGGCTTGTCCAAGGACGAGGTCGAGAAGCTGACCCGCGAGGCCAAAGAGCACGAGGCGGAGGACTTGAAGGCCAAGGAAAAGATTGAGAAGCGGAATTTGGCCGAAAACACCGCCTTTGCCGCCGAGAAGATGCTCAAGGAGATGGGGGACAAGCTGGACGCCAAGAAGAAGAAGGAGATCGAGGAGGCGGCCGCGGCGGTGAAGGAGGCCGTGAAGAAGGACGACGAGGCGGCGATCGCCAGCACGTCCGAGAAGCTCAACTCCATTGTCCAAGCAGCGAGCACGGATCTTTACCGGCAGGCCTCCGACAAGGCGGCGGCCGGGGCTGGGGCGGAAACCACTTCGGAAACGGGAAGCGCGGGTTCGGCGGGTCGCGCCACCCGTCCTGAAAAGGGCGGGGAGAACGTGATCGACGCGGAATTCGAGATGGTCGACAAAGACAAGAAGGGCGGCAAGAAGCCGAGTTGACCGGCGGCCTGCGAGGGCCGTTCCCACCCTTC
>VHDM01000217.1 GCA_016876055.1 Verrucomicrobiota bacterium | reverse complement strand
GGGCCGGAGGTGGCGTAGATGCGGACGGTGCCGTCGTCATCCACGTTGACCTCGGCGCCGGTCTCGGCGCAGATGCCCTTGATGGTCTTGCCGCCGGGGCCGATGAGGAGGCCGATCTTGTCCTGCGGGATCTTCACCATCTCGATCTGCGGGGCGTGCTTGGAGATCGTCGAGCGGGCCGACGGGATCACCTTGCCCATGAAGTCGAGGATCAGGCTGCGGGCGTGGGTGGCGCGGTCGATCGCGTCCTTGAGGAGGGCGAGCGGGATGCCGGGGAGCTTGAGATCCAGCTGGAAGCCGGTGACGCCCTGGCGGGTGCCGCAGAGTTTGAAGTCCATATCGCCGAAGTGGTCCTCGGAGCCGATGATGTCGGTGAGGAGCTGGTGGCGGAGGAGCTTGGTGCCGGCGGCGTCGTATTCGGTGACGAGGCCGACGCTGATCCCGGCGACGGGGGCCTTGAGGGGCACGCCGGCGTCGAGCAGGGCGAGGGTGCCGCCGCAGACGGAGGCCATGGAGGTGGAGCCGTTGGACTCCATCACCTCCGAGGTGACGCGCAGGGCGTAGCCGAACTCGGCCGAGGACGGGATGACGGGCTCGAGCGAGCGCTCGGCGAGGGCGCCGTGGCCGATCTCGCGGCGGTTCTGACCGCCGAAACGGCCGGTCTCGCCGACGGAGAAGGGCGGGAAGTTGTAGTGGAGAAGAAAGCGCTTGGTGCTTTCGCCGCCGGTGTAGGCGTCGATTTCCTGGGCTTCTTCCAGCGGTCCGAGGGTGGCCAGGCAGACGGCCTGGGTCTCGCCCCGGGCGAAGAGGGAGGAGCCGTGGGCGCGGGGGAGGAAGCCGACCTCGCCAGAGAGGTTGCGGACCTGGTCGGCCGGGCGGCCGTCGCAGCGCTTGTTCTTGTCGAGGATGGAGGTGCGGAAGGCCTTTTTCTGGAGGTAGTCGAAGGCCTGGGAGATCTCGAACGGCGTGGCGGTGGGGAACTTCTCGAGGATCTTGGTCTTCACCTCTTCCTTGAGGGCTTC
>VHDM01000216.1 GCA_016876055.1 Verrucomicrobiota bacterium | reverse complement strand
CTTCCCGCTGAATTGTGTCGACCATGAAGCTGAAATTTGGAGCCGGCTGGTCCCCCTCCTGGGGCTCGAGCTTGGAAAAATCGATGCTTCTTTTGTTGAGCCTTGGAGGGGTCCCGGTTTTTAGCCTTTCAACCTGAAAGCCTAGATTCCTCAGGTCGTCGGAAAACCCGCTGGAGCCATCCCCCATTCTTCCTCCCGCCACATTTTTGTCGCCCACATGCATGAGCCCCCGCAGAAAAGTTCCTGTGGTAATCACGCACCTTTTTCCGTTATAGCGTATACCGAGATTCGTTGTTATCCCGGCAAACTGGCCGCCCTCTACCACAAGGTTAGCTAACTGACCTTGCTTAAGGTCCAGCCTGGGCTGGTGCTCTAAAGTGTGCTTCATCCTAAACTGGTAGGCTTTTTTATCGCATTGGGCTCTGGGCCCCCTGACGCTTGGGCCCTTGCTGGCATTGAGCATCCTGAATTGAATTCCGGTGGCATCGGTATTGATGCCCATTTCCCCTCCCAACGCATCAATTTCGCGAACCATATGGCCCTTGGCCAGGCCCCCGATGGCGGGGTTGCAGCTCATTTGGCCAACGCTGTCCAGATTCATCGTCAAAAGAAGGGTCTCGCAACCCATCCGGGCAGACGCCAAGGCCGCCTCAATTCCGGCGTGGCCGGCGCCCACGACGATCACATCGTAGTTTTTTGGAAAAACGAAATGATCGACTGGCTTCACGGATCAAATTTTATCGGCAGGAATTTTATCGGTGAAAACTATCTTTGAAGTATCCAGTCGACCCGGGTTTTTTGGCCGATCGGAAGGGACGCCGACCGGCAAAACAAGGGCAATACCGTAATTTTTATCTTGTTTAAGGCCAATGATTTCAAGAACTTTTTTCTCATCCCACCCATTCATATAACAGGTGCTGTAGCCCTTTGACTCGGCTGCCAAGGCAAGGGTGGTGGCCATAATCATGGCATCCTTCATGGCATATTCTCGTTGCTTCTCGCCAAGACTGTCTTGGTATCCGGGTGCGCTTGCGCGAATCCA
>VHDM01000215.1 GCA_016876055.1 Verrucomicrobiota bacterium | reverse complement strand
CTGCTCTCTTCGGCAATTTTTATAAAAATAACAGTGTCGGAGCGGTGGGATTTGAACCCACGACAGCCAGCTCCCAAAGCTGGTACTCTACCAAGCTGAGCTACGCTCCGAATCTCCTTGCAATCTGCCCCCTTCTGTCCATATTGCAAAGTTTTCCCAAACCCTTATGAGATCAGAACTTGTCCATCGCGCCCTCTCCAAGGTCGCCAACCCCCAAATCCTCATCAACGTGGTCTCCAAGCGCGTCCGCCAGCTCGGCCTGGGCTACCGCCCTATGATTACCGTCAGCCCCCGCATGACTTTTATGGACGTTGCTTTGCATGAAATCGCCGACGGCAAGCTCGGCTATGAGGTCCTGGGGGGCGGCGCCGAGGTTCCCGCCGCCAAGCCCGCCCGCAAGACCCGCGCCAAAAAGTCAGCCTAAAGTAGCTCTACTCGAGCCTCCCGCTTCTGGGCATTTTACATTGTATCAATTGATACAATATAAAACGGCTGAGGGAGGAGGGTTGCTCTTTGAGGGCGGTCGTCGGACCGCTACCTTCCTTCTGTCCCTATGAAGGCTTTGGAAATACAGAATCGGAAAGCGGGGCATCATTACGCCATTTTGGAATCCGTCGAAGCCGGGGTGGTTCTGACCGGGCCAGAGATTAAATCGATCCGCTCGGGCGGGGGCGACCTCGCCCACTCCTACGGCCGCATCGAAAACGGGGAGGCCTGGCTCCATTCCTTCCACATCGCCCCCTACAGCCACGGCAACCGCGCCAACCCCGAGCCCGACCGCCCCCGCAAACTCCTCCTTCATAAAGCGGAGATCCACCGGCTCCTGGGGCAGATTGAGAAAGGCGGCTCCCGCGCCCTCGTTCCGCTCAAAGGCTATTTCAAGGACGGCCGCTTCAAGATTCTCGTCGGCTTGGGGGCTGGCAAGACTCACCGAGATCGGCGGCAGGATCTGATCAAACGCCAAGCCGACCGCGAAGTCTCCCGCGAACTGGCCAACCGACGACGCCGATGAGCTCCCGCCTGCGCCCTCTTACCCGCCTCCTGCC
>VHDM01000214.1 GCA_016876055.1 Verrucomicrobiota bacterium | reverse complement strand
AGGCCACCACCGCCGCCCCCAGCGCCTCGGCCAGCCGCGGCAGCAGCGCGGCCGGATCACCCTCCAGCACCAGCAAGCGGCTGCCCGCCTCCCGCCAGCGCCGCTGCAGCTCCGCCAGGCTCTCCAGCAGAAACCACACCCGGGCCGGGGCCATGTCGGTGGATCCCAAGATGGCGGGGTCGAGCACAAACACCCCGGTGACCGCCGGGGTGGCCGCGGCGGCCGCCGCCAGCCCCAGGTTGTCCGCCAGGCGCAGGTCACGCCGGTGCCAGAACAGCCAGCGATCCGCCGCCATCAGAGCCCCAACAGCTGCTTGGCGCGATACCAGGCGGTGATGCTCTTGCCGTCGAGGTACTCATCACCGCTGGCGATGGCCGCATCCAGGGCGGCGGGCTCCATCAACAGCACCTCCAGGTCTTCGTCGTCGTCGCCGGCGGGCTGCTCCTGCAGCGGCGTGAGCTGGCGGGCCAGAAACAGATAGATCACCTCATCGGAGTAGCCGGGGCAGGGGAGCATCGCCCCCAGCTCATCCCACTGGCTGGCGCTGTAGCCGGCCTCCTCCTGCAGCTCCCGCTGCATGGTGGAGAGCGGCGTTTCGCCGGGGTCGAGGGTGCCGGCGGGAAATTCCAACAGGCGTGTGGCCACCGCAAAGCGGTACTGGCGCAGGATCACCACCCGGCCATCGTCCAGCACGGGCACCGCCAGGGAGGCGCCGGGGTGCTTGATCACCCCGAAGCTGCCCTCGAGGCCCATCGGCAGCTGCAGCCGGTTGATCTCAAAGCGGAGCTTGCGGGCATCAAGGCTGGCGCTGGTTTCCAGATGGCGCGCGGGCTCCGGGGCGGGCAGGGGCGCCATGGGGGGTGTTGAGCGACCCCGCCAGCATCGCAGGAACCGCGGGAGCGGGGGCGGGGAATGCTTTCTGCAGCCGTGTACAGGGGTGGTACCACTTTCGCCCGCGTTTGGTACCACCCCTGCACACCTCGCCACACCCATCCCCATGCCAGTCCCCCAACGGATCAATGCCCACGCCGCGCGCCAGCGCCTCGCTGAATTGAT
>VHDM01000213.1 GCA_016876055.1 Verrucomicrobiota bacterium | reverse complement strand
TCGCGCAGGGCGTAGCTGAAGCCGCGACGGATTTGCCAGAGTTGCTCGCAGGCGTGAGGCCCGTGGGCGGGGGAGAGGCGGGCGGTGGAGGATCGGAGGAGTTTTGTGGCGAGGGAAAGGTCGGACCGGACGGCGGACGCTTGGCCGTCAAATTCCACGATGAGCAGGGCCTGGCAACGAGGAGCCCGGGGATTGGCCTGACGGGCGGCGGCGAGCGTAAAAGGATCGGCAATTTCCAACGCGGAAGGGAGCAGGCCCGAGCCGAGGATGGTCTGGACGGCGACCGCCGCCTTTGGCAGGGAGGAAAACTCCGCCAGCAAGGCCGAACGGGTTGGGGGAAGCGGGAGAAGGCGCAAGGTGGCCTCGGTGACAATTCCGAGCATGCCCTCCGATCCGGTGAAAAGTCCGATGAAATCGAAGCCGGTGCGGTTTTTATGGGTGCGGCCGCCTAGGCGGACCACGGTCCCGTCGGCCAAGACCACTTCCAAGCCCAAGACATAGTTCCGGGTAACGCCATACTTAAGACAACGAGGGCCACCGGCGTTGGTGGCGATATTGCCACCCAAGGTGGACTCCTTGAGGCTGGCGGGGTCGGGAGGATAGAAGAGGTTTTTTCGGGCCACGGTGGCAGCGAGGCGGGCGGTGATGACCCCTGGTTGCACGACGGCTACGCCATCGGCCTTGGAGATTTCCAGAATTCGATTCATCCGGATCAGCGAAAGGACCAGGCCCCCGCGGACGGGCACACAGCCGCCGACATAACCCCGGCCGCCGCCACGGGTCGTCACGGGGATTCGTCGGCGATGGCAAAAAGCGAGGATTTTTGAAACTTGGGCGGTGGTGCGGGGAAAGGCCACGGCTTCGGGGAGAACCGAGGCCATCCAGGCGTCCCCGGAATTTCCGCGAAGGGTGGCGGGATCAAAGCGGAGGATCCCGGCGGGCAGGAGGCGGGTAAGAGGGCGCAGGCGGGAGCTCATCGGCGTCGTCGGTTGGCCAGTTCGCGGGAGACTTCGCGGTCGGCTTGGCGTTTGATCAGATCCTGCCGCCGATCTCGGTGAGTCTTGCC
>VHDM01000212.1 GCA_016876055.1 Verrucomicrobiota bacterium | reverse complement strand
AATCCCTGAACCCCTAAACAGATTCGCTTTTTAGCTGTTTTTTCCGCATTCTCCCTGCATGCGCACCCTCGTCACGGGCATGGTTACAGGCATGGACGATGCGGAATACATCCGCAAGGTCGTCGCCCTCGGCCAGCGCAACCACCGCGACCTCAAGGTCTACAACACCGTCGACGACTTCACCAAAGCCGGCAAGAAGCCCCTCGAACGCCTCCTCGGCACCACCGATTACGTCTTCGAGCTCACCCGGGAACGCGAATATGAAAAAATCGGCTACGAGATCTTCCGCCACAACCAGCGGGACGTCATCATCCGCGCCCCCGCCACCGTCGAGTGGAACCGGATCAATCGGAAGTTCAAGGACCAGCGCATCATCCGCGATTTTATCAAGCCCGACCTGATCGTCACCCTCATCGACGCCGAGTGGTCCATCAAGAAAAAGTTGGAAAACCCCGAGGTGGCCGATCCCTTCCTCCGCGCCCTCAAAAACCGCAACCACAACCTTTACGAAATTCTCTCCTGGATGAACGAGGAGGTCAGTCTTTCGGAGGACTGGGCCCGTTACATGGGCATCCCCCACTACGTCATCGCCGTCGGGGAACCCCCCGAAGCCCTCTACAAGCTCGTCACCCACCCAAACCCCTGGGTCGTCTACGCCAGCTACTCCATGAGCTACGGAACGCCGGAAAAGCGGAAGGAGATCAACCAAATCATTCACCGCCTGCGCAAGTACGCCGTCATCGTGGACCCGCAGTCGATCGAGATCGGCCAAACCTTTGCAGGCGTTCCCACCAGTGATCGGGAATCCATCTACGCCTACACCGTCCACCGGGACCTCCACTGGTACGTGGGCAAGGTCCACGCCGTCATCGCCATCCACCCCTACCCCGAACGCCCTCCCCTCTCCACGGGGATGATGGACGAGCTCGGCCATGCCCGGGACTACATGAAAGCCCGCTACATGATCTTCCCCCGCGGCGGCTTCAGCCCCTTCACCACCGACTCCTACATCGAAAAAGGCCATCTCTTCGAAACCGCCGACGAGTTCTTCAGGTATTTGGACGAGGTCGAGAAACGCCCC
>VHDM01000211.1 GCA_016876055.1 Verrucomicrobiota bacterium | reverse complement strand
GCCAAAAAGCTGCCGGTCTTTGTCCTGTCGGGCTTCCTTGGGGCGGGGAAGACCACGCTGTTGAATCACATCCTCCACAACCGGGAAGGGCGGCGGGTGGCGGTGATCGTCAACGACATGAGCGAGGTGAATATCGACGCCGCGCTGGTGCGGGACGGTGGAGCGAATCTGAGCCGGACAGAAGAGAAGCTCGTGGAGATGTCGAACGGCTGCATCTGCTGCACTCTGCGGGATGACCTTCTCCAGGAGGTGGGAAAGCTGGCGGCGGAGGGGCGGTTTGAGTGTCTGCTAATCGAGTCGACGGGGGTCTCGGAGCCGCTGCCGGTGGCGCAGACGTTCACCTTCACGGACGAGGCCGGCCGGAGCCTGCAGACGTTGACGCGGCTGGATGCGATGATCACGGTGGTGGACGCCTCGACCTTTCTGGAACATTACCGCACGGGCGACACGCTGAAGAAGCGACAGCTGGCGGTGGGGGAGGAAGATGAGCGGACTTTGGCCGACCTGCTGGCGGATCAGGTGGAATTCGCCGATGTGATTCTGCTCAACAAAACCGACCTGGTTTCCCGGACCCGCTTGGGGACGGTGCGGGCGGTTTTGAAGAAGTTAAATCCGGGGGCAGAGATTTGGACGACGGAGCGGAGTCAGGCGCCCCTGGGGGAACTGCTGAAGCCCGGCCGATTTGACATGGAGAAGGCGCAACAGTCGGCCGGTTGGCTGCGGGAGCTGACTCAGGAGCACAAGCCGGAGACGGAGGAGTATGGGATCGGGAGTTTTGTCTTTCGGGGGCGGCGGCCGTTTCATCCGGAGCGGTTCTGGGATTTCTTACATACCCGGTGGCCGGGTCTGCTGCGTTCCAAGGGACATTTCTGGCTGGCCTCGCGGCATGCGGTGATTGGGGAGTGGTCGCTGGCGGGGGGAAGCGGGGAGTTTCGGCCGGCGGGTTACTGGTGGGCAGCGGCGGCGAAGAGCAGCTGGCCGGAGGATGAGGAGTTGGTGAAGTTTATCCTGAAGGATTGGGTCAAGCCGTACGGCGATCGCCGGCAACAACTGGTATTTATCGGGCAGAATCTGAAGGAAGAGG
>VHDM01000210.1 GCA_016876055.1 Verrucomicrobiota bacterium | reverse complement strand
AAGGTTTTGTCACCCAAATGCAAATAACCAAAACCCGTGGCCGGATAGGTAGGTTTGATGCCCAAGGTGACAAAGCAGGGTGAGGTCGCTGCCGCCCGGGCTGCCGCTGCCAGTTGGGAACGAAAAATTGGGTGCTTACCGATGACTGCATCCGCTGGCAGAAGAGCCAGAACCGCGTCAGGATGTCTCCGGAGAGCAAGAGCGGTGGCCAAGGCGGCTGCGGGAGCCGTATCCCGTTTGGCGGGCTCCGGGATTAAGGAGGATTTGGGAAAGCGGGGCATCGCTTTTCGGACGCCCGGAACCTGCTCGTGGTTGGTCAGAACGAGCAGATCGGACGGCTTCTTGGCCAGTGGCCTAAGTCGACAGACGGTCTCTTCCAACAGGGTCTTGGAGGAGACCAGCTTTAGGAGATGCTTGGGCTTGGCTTTGCGGCTCAGCGGCCAAAACCGCTCTCCCGATCCCCCGGCCATGATGAACATCAAAAAGGGCGAAGCCATTTCCGGAGATTAAGGTGAAGATGAAGATGAAGGGAGGCGGAAAATTGTGGCTGGGTCGGACGGGTTGTCCCCCCCCGCCTCGGGGAACCTTACAAATCCAAGCCCCAACGAGGCGGTCTCGGAGAGACCGCCCTACCAAATGGGTCCGCTTTCAGCTACGATCCATGAATGGAGGTCTTAACAGCCCTGATCGCCGACTCGGCCAGCGACTACCAAGGCAAGCTCTGCGTCCTCGGCTCTTTCGACACCATTTGTGCCCGGCAGTACCCGGCCATCCACCCTCACTGCTCAATCGCCCTACGGCTGCTCTTCCGCACCGGGGATGAAGGTAAGCATGTGATTCAGGTCTCCTTCATCGATCAGGACGGCAAACAGGTCCTGCCCCAAGGCGGGCCGAAGATTGAGTTTAATATGGCGGAGCCACCCGCCACCGCCTTCTTTTGGAGTCAGAACTTCATTTTCAACATTGCCGGCCTTCGCCTCCCTACGCCAGGTCAGTACTCCTTTGACGTCATCTATGACGGGAAGATTGTTTCAAGAATTCCCCTGCAGGGGGTGCAGCTCCAGCAGCCAGCCCAGCAGGGATAAGAG
>VHDM01000209.1 GCA_016876055.1 Verrucomicrobiota bacterium | reverse complement strand
AGGCGGCGGACGGGGAAGTTGACGAGCTGGTTGTTCGGGATGGTGAGGCTTTCCCCGGAAAGGGCCTCGAGGCGGATACTGCGGAGGCCGCGTTCCCGGACAAAGCCGTCGTATTTCTCGAAGGCGATCCGGTCGCCGGTGCGGAAGATGCGGTCGGCCAGGATTTCAAAATACCCGAGCACGTTGGCGAGGGTGTCCTTGGAGGCAAGGGCAAGGGCGCCGCCGAGAAAGCCGGCGGCGGTGAGCAGGCCCAGAACCTTGATGCCGAGGTTGTCGAGGATGATGACCGCGGCGATAAAGAGAATGACCCCCCGGAAGATCCGGGTCATCACCTTGTGGACCTCGGCGTCGGTGGCGAGTTCCTCGGAGAAAAAGCTTTTGCGGGCAAGGCCCACCAGCAGATCCGCCGTACGGATGGAGGCACCCACGGCTACGATGATCATGAGGAGCCGATAGAGGCTGCTTTTCAGCGGCCAGAACCAGGCCGGCAGATGGGTGAGGACATCCAGGCCGCGGTCCAGCGCGGTGTAGAAGATGGCGGAACCGATCGGCCAGCGCAGGGCGTAGAGCCAGTCGGTCAGGCCGCCGGGATATTTCCCGCGCAGCCAGCCCATGCCCAGGCGTGCGGCGAAGAAACCAAGGAGCCCGACAGCGATGATGCCCGAGCAGACGGCGATTTGTTCCAGGGTGAGATGGCGGGCGGCCTGGGCAAGGCTGAGGGCAGCCTGATCGGGGGGAGGCGCCACCGGCCAAAGGGCGGGGGAGTTGGTGGGGGTCACTTCGTCCAAAGGCGCCAGGCGGCGTAGAGCAGGAAGACGGCAAAGGCGCGACGGGCGATCATTTCGGGAACTTTTTGGATCAAATACGAGCCGGCGACCGCCCCGATCATGCCGGTGACGGCGCAGGCGAAGACGATTTTCCAATCGACGGTGTTCAGTTTCCAGCTGGTGGCGGTGCCGGCCAGGCTGATGGGGATAATGAGGGCCAGGGAGGTGCCGACGGCGACGTGGTAGGGAACCCCGCAGAGCAGGATGAGGGCGGGAACGACGATGGTGCCGCCGCCGATGCCGAACCAACCCGCGGAGAGGCCGGCCAGCA
>VHDM01000208.1 GCA_016876055.1 Verrucomicrobiota bacterium | reverse complement strand
CAAGCCCGAATCCCGGACTCACGACACCCATTTAACTCCCGTCGGATTTCAGGATCTTGGTTTGGCTGTGGACCAAGACCTTGGACTCATCGGTCTTTTCTTCTAATCCTTACGGATGGATTACAGCCGGACCGTTAGGCTTCCAAAGACGAACTTTCCCATGCGGGGGGAGCTTCCCAAGCGGGAACCGGCCTGGGTGCAAGGTTGGCTAAACAATAAGACCTACGAAAAGCTTCTGCAGGAGCGGGCCCAGGCGCCTGAATTTCACCTCCACGACGGTCCACCGTTCGCCAACGGGGACGCCCACGTGGGCCATGCCCTCAACATGGTGCTCAAGGACATCGTCCTGAAAAGCCGGGCGATGGCGGGGAAGAAAACCCCCTTTGTGCCCGGTTGGGACTGCCACGGACTCCCCATTGAGCACAAGGTGGTGACAGAGGAGAAACTGGTGGGGGCAGAAGCGGCGGTGATCCGGAAAAAGTGTGAGGAGGTGGCCCGCCATTTTATCCAGAGACAAAAGGAGCAGTTTCAGCGGTTGGGAGTGTTCGGGGATTGGGAGCGTCCCTACCTCACGATGAATCCCGCCTACGAGGCGGCGGAGCTTCGCATCCTGGCCGACCTGGTGGAGAAGGGAATGGTTTACGAGGGCCTCAGACCCGTGCACTGGAGCACCGGGTGCCGAACCGCCTTGGCGGAGGCAGAAGTGGAGTATGCGGACCGGGAGGATGAGTCGGTTTACGTGCGGATGGAGCTGAAGGACGCCAAGGATGAGGATCTGCTAATTTGGACCACCACGCCCTGGACTTTGCCGGCCAATCTGGCGGTGGCGGTGCATCCCGGGATGAGTTACGTGCTGGCTGATTCGGGCAACGGACGGAAGGTCTGGGTGGCCAAGAGCCGGCTGGAGGCCGTGGCCAGAGCGGTCGGACGGGAACTGAAGGTTTTGCGGGAGGCCAAGGGGGCGGAGTTGGAGAAGAGAGCCTATCGGCATCCGCTGGTGTCACGGGAAGGGATGATTCGGAGCGCCGAGTTTGTGACGGCGGAGTCGGGAACCGGGATGGTGCACATCGCCCCTGGGCACGGACATGAGGACTACGTGCTCGGCCG
>VHDM01000207.1 GCA_016876055.1 Verrucomicrobiota bacterium | reverse complement strand
CATTTTCGAGCATCTATGTTGTATGCGCGGAAACGACCAGAACCAGGCATCGCTGATCAGCTACGTGAGTCTTGAAGACCGGATAGCGCCGGAGCATCCGCTGCGCAAGGTGCGGGCGCTGGTGGACCAGTTGTTGAAGAGCATGGACGGGGAGTTTGCGGGGATGTACTCGCGGGTGGGCCGGCCCTCGATTCCGCCCGAGCGGTTGCTGCGGGCCTTGTTGCTGCAGATCTTCTATTCGGTGCGCAGCGAACGGCTGTTGATGGAGCAGTTGGATTACAACCTGCTGTTCCGCTGGTTCATCGGGCTGGAGATCGACGAACCGGTCTGGAACCACGCGGTCTTCAGCAAGAACCGGGAGCGGTTGTTGAATGAAGAAGTGGCGCAGCAGTTCTTTGCGCGGGTGAACGAACTGGCGGCAGGCTTCATGTCCGATGAACACTTCACCGTGGATGGGACGTTGATCGAGGCATGGGCCGGACAGAAGAGCTTTCAACGCAAGGACGGAGAAGGGCCGAAAGACGGCAGCAACTTCCATGGTGAGAAGCGGCGCAATGATACCCACGCTTCCACCACCGATCCCGAGGCCCGTTTGTACAAGAAGAGCCAGGGCCAGGAAGCGAAGTTGAGCTATCTCGGCCACATTGTGATTGAGAACCGGAACGGGCTGATCCGGGAGGTGATGGCCACGCAAGCCGATGGCCAGGCCGAGACGGATGCGGCGCTGCTGATGGCCGCCAAGTTGGCGGAGGGGGGCAAGCGGGTAACGCTGGGCGCGGACAAGGCGTATGACCGGAAGGACTTTGTCCAAACGGTGCGGGAACTGGGCGTGACACCGCATGTGGCGCAGAACAACAAGACTCGCAAGAGCGCCATTGATGGGCGCACCACGCGGCATGAGGGATATCGCATGAGCTTGAGTAAACGGTGGCTGGTGGAGAAAGCCTTCGGCTGGATGAAGCAGACGGGTGGCCTGAAGAAGGTCAAGCTGCGGGGCTTGGACAAGGTGGAATGGCTGGTGACGTACACGGCGGCCGCCTACAATCTGCTTCGACTCAAAACCCTCGAGGAGCAGTGTGCCTAAACGCAGAAAATAGGGCAAAAACC
>VHDM01000206.1 GCA_016876055.1 Verrucomicrobiota bacterium | reverse complement strand
AACTTCAGCACTAATGGATAAACCCCGAACCCCTGCAGACCCAACGCCAATAGCACCGTCACCACAAACGTTCCCAGATAACCCAGCAATCCCGGCCCCGTCCGGAAAAAAGAAAGACAAGTCAGGCAGAACACCGCCCAGGGAGCCCCGCGGATCAGTCCCCCGATCAGGACCATGCAGGTCGCAAAAGCCCGCTCCCACGCCGCCTTGAGTCCCCCGCCCCGACTCTCCGGCAACAGCAACAGCACCAACCCCCAAACCACCGCCAAAGCCAAAATTGCCAGCATCATCTGGGCGGCGTTGGCCCAACCCAGCCAACCGGCCAGCAGCCCGAAAGGATTTCCGGGAATCCAGTCCACGGCCTTCGCCAGCCAACTGGTCCCGCCCTCCAAGGCCAGCTCCTCCGCCGGCGGCACCTGCACGGCCATGGTCTTTCCTGGATGGGTAATGTTCACCAACAGCAACGCCACCAGCACGCTGCTGGCCCCCAGCCCCAGCGCCATGGCCAGCGCAATCAGTGCCGTCCTTCCCAGTTTTAAGAGACTCCCCGCCGAGGCGATGCCCAACGGCAGAGCCGTCAGGAGAACCGGGATGACCAGAAGGAACAGCAGCCGGAGAAATAGTTCCCCCCACGGCTCAATCCACGACTGCAGGAACGGTCCGGCCTCAGGATGCCAAACCCTCAGCCCCAACCCCGTGCCTACCCCACCCACCAACCCGGCCAGCACCCACCACGGCGATCTTTTTTCCATGCTCTGATCATACGGAAACCCGTTCCTTTGGATACCGGGAACCGGTTGGGCGGGACTTTAATTTTTTCTGCCGGTAGGGCGGGTTGTCCCTTACCCGCCTCGTTCAAGTCTGTACCCCCAAAACCCAATGAGGCGGTCTCCATCCCCCCGCGAAAGCGGCCAGCCTCCATCCCGCAGAGTGGCAAATAAGGTTAAGCGGGGGCAGGTCGGAGGGGGCCAAAGAGACCGCCCGTCCTTGATCACAACCGGGCAATCAGGAGCTCCCGCTGGTAAATCAGCTCCTTGGGCAACTCGTGGTAGATTTTGATGAAAAGTTCGTTTTGGAAGACCAGCTCCCGCCGCCAGGCCTCCGGATCGATTTTCATCATTTCTGCAAAACGTTCGCGCGTCATCCCCTTCAGCCCCTCGGTGTTGAGGTCCTCAAAACGGGGCACCCAGCCAATCGAACCTTCCCGTGCATCGCGGTGGCCATGACAGCGGCCCACGA
>VHDM01000205.1 GCA_016876055.1 Verrucomicrobiota bacterium | reverse complement strand
CACTAATTCACTGTGGCTCAATATCAGCAACACAAAGTCGAGAGTTATACCGGTTAGGCAAGAAATGACTCCTAATCCCAAAGCGCGCCCGTAGGGATTCGAACCCCAAACCTTCTGATCCGTAGTCTTGTAAATTCCTAGGTCCTTTGGACATCTAGGAATTCACTAAGTCTCTGACGTGCTTTGAGGCAGTCGGAGGACCAAATGCTCTATCCGTATATCAAGAAGCAGTATGAGTCATTCCGTTAAGAAAAACAAGGACTAACAAAGACAGGACCCAGCGTTGCTTATTAGCAACGCAGTGCCAGATGTACTACCCGCCTAGAAATCCCGCCTAAAGAATGTAAACGAAAGTAAGCGACCCCGTTGGAAGTTTTCTATTGCCGACTTATTGCCGACCGAACGCCAGCAAATTATTGTTCGATATCTTAGAGAGAGTAGGCCAAGTCCTTAATTACGTCAAAGAGTAACAGCACATCTTCTTTGGTAGTTCTTAAATTTGTAAAAGAAAAGAGCCCGGGAGTTAATACCTCGGGCTCTTTTATCCCTATGGGTTAACTTTTGGTAACGCGTTCTTCTGTGCCGCGGTCATTCGATCAAGAACTGCTTGGGGAATCGCAGCTGCTTGTTCAGGCGAGAGGGCTTGAAGTTGCGTAACGGTAAGGCTTCTTCCCTGAGAAGGTTTAAGAGCGCCGAGCTGCTCAGGTTTCATACCAGCAAACGCTTCAGGTTTAATCGCCTTAAGTTGATCAGGTTTCATACTTCCAACCACTTGTGAAGGGAGTTGTACTAATTGATCAGGTTTCATACCAGCAACGGCACTTGCCGCAAGATTTGTCATTTGATTTGGAGCCATTGCGCTAAAGACAGCAGAAGGCATTGCGCCTAAATCTTTAGCATCGAAAGCTTTCATTGCAGTTGGAGGAAGTGCTCCTAATTGATTGGAGGTAATTCCGCCAAGTGCAGCAGGAGACAAGTTCTGTAGTTGTTGAGTTCCCATTGCCTTGAAAGCATCCGGTGGCAATTGATTGATTTGTTGCGCGCCCATTCCAGCAACTGCTTTTGGATCAAGGTTTTTGACTTGTGCTGCTTCCATTCCAGCGAATGCTTGTGGAGGCATTGCGCCTAAATCTTTAGCATCGAAAGCTTTCATTGCAGTTGGAGGAAGTGCTCCTAATTGATTGGAGGTAATTCCGCCAAGTGCAGCAGGAGACAAGTTCTGTAGTTGTTGAGTTCCCATT
>VHDM01000204.1 GCA_016876055.1 Verrucomicrobiota bacterium | reverse complement strand
TTTCGCCCGGCTCCATGATGAATTTCAGCCAGGCCGGCGGCGTCGGCATCGTTGATCACCGTGAAGGGCAGACGGGTGGCCTGCTTGAAAAGTTTCTCGGCGTTTTTACCAACCCAACTGGGAGACAGATTCGCGGCCGTTTCCACAACTCCTTGGCGCATCACTCCGGGGAAACCGGCGCCAACCGGCCCGGAAAATTGGAAATGCTGAATCATCTTCTTGATAGCAGCGGTAACGGCGCCAGGCGTGGCCGGCTGCGGTGTCGGTAGATGCAGGTGCTCAGCCAAGATTTCCCCGGAAGGAAGTTCCACCGGCGCCCCCTTGATCCCTGTCCCGCCGATGTCGATGCCGAGGACCTTCATGAAAACAAAGGCTCGCGAAAACAAGGGGCGGATCAAACCTCAAGATTCAGTCAATGGTACGGACGACTCCACGTGTCGTCCTTGAACGCGTAAGGGCGCGCGTCCGTACCGCTTTTTACATATGCCAGAATGTCTCTTGGTGGCTTTTGGTGTCATTCGGGTTGTGCCTTTTTGTCTCTTTACTGTTTATTCTCCCTTCTAAATATACTTATTCATCAATGACTTATAGATCTGTCTTTTCTGGCAAGGTTTATGCATCTCCCCTTGTTGGTGAAAACCAACGAAAGAAAGGAGAACCAAGCTATGAAAAACAACTGTGATTCATCCGCGGCCTTGGCGACCCGGGCGGAAAACGGGAGCGGCTTCGGGTTCCTCATTCATGAACTCGACCGTCTTTTCGATTTCCCCGCCCCCACGGTCTCCAGCCACGCCTGGAACCCCATCTCCGCCCACGAGACGGAGACTGGCTATCGGTACGACCTTGAACTGCCCGGCCTGAAAAAGGACGAGCTCAAGGTCAGCCTGACGGACGGGGTCCTTGCCGTGAAGGGCCAGAAGCGGCTCTTCCGCGATGGCGCGGAGACCGCGGTGGAAATCGAGCGCTCGCTCCTCGTGCCTGAGGATGTGGACCCCGAGAAGGTCCAAGCCCGGTACGTGGACGGTGTCCTCACGCTGGAAATTTCCAAGCGCGAGGAAGCCAAGCCCAAGACCATCCAGGTCAAGGTCGCGTAATCACTCGCAATTTGTCCCAGCCGGGGCGTGAACAAGCCCCGGCTGGGGCTTGTTCCTTTTTGCCCCCATGGAAGATTCGAGTCAGCCGATGGCCAACCTTGCCAAACTGCAGGAGGAGATGGAGGGCTACTGCGGACTCGGAATGTATGACGAGGCCCTCGGTGTGCTCGA
>VHDM01000203.1 GCA_016876055.1 Verrucomicrobiota bacterium | reverse complement strand
AAGCGTCCGTTGGCGAGCCGTGACACCGAGCCCGACACGAGCATGTCGACACCCCGACCCTGCAACTCCGTGGGAAGCGGACCGGTTTCGGCAATTGCGGTGCCCGTGTGGATCAGGTTGAAGAGCCCGCTCCGCCCAAGGTCGGAATGCACCACGCCTGCCACGTCCACCCGCGCCCGCTGGTCGGCCACAAAGGAGGCCACCGAAACCGACAACAACGACTGCGCCCACGCCAGCATCGGCAGCAGAAAGATGAATGCAAACAGTTTGCGCATGGTGGACTCCCACTCCATCGCCCGAGAACGCTTCAACCTCACACCGCCATCGCCGTGCCCTTGCGCCGCACTGCGGTTGGCCGCGACCCTCGGAAGCCTGCCTCGGCCACCAGACACATGAGTCCGAAGGCATCGGCCGCGTGACTCGACCAGTCGTGCTCGGGACCCAGCCCCACGCTGCGGACATCGTCCTTGCGCTCGTGGTACCAGCCGAGCGCCTCGAGCCCCGCTTGGGTGTGTGTAGCATGAAACCATAGGGACGGAAAGAGCCTGCGTGCGGCTTCAATGCGCGCCATGGCAGCACCCCGGCCCTGGTTGGGGACCACCTCCACCGCGTAGCCCGCCTGGCGCAGCGCCGACTCGTAGGACACATCGAAGACCTTGTCGTGCGTGGAGCCATCGTGCGGAAGCCACAGATCGGCCTTGCCCGGATGCAGCCCCTGGGTGCGCAGCCAGGCCAGATGCGCTGCAAGCGGCTGGCCCACGGCCTCGTAGTGGTTGAGCACCCGGATCTCGCGGCCCACAAACTGCGCAACCCAGATGACAAAGGCATCGGCCCTTGCGCCGGTGCCCCCGAGATCCACAAAGAGCCGTGTGCGCATGAGGGGGTCGGCGGCCACGGTGCCGATGCGGCCCTCGGTGCGGGCTTGTGCGAGCTCGCGTGCAAAGTAGGCGCCTTCGAGCACGGTGGCGTAGCCGCCCTCCCAGATGTGGTCGTAGGTGGCGGGGTTGTCGCGCAGAGCGTCGCGCCGCTCTTGGGCGAGCACCTCGGGAAACTTTGGGTTGTCCGACCAGTTGGCGCGCACCACCACCGCGCCCGTGGGCAGCACCGCACTGCGCAGCAGCCGATCGACCGCGTCGGTCTTGCGGCGCGGGTTCCAGCTGAACCACAGCTCGGAGTGCGCCGCGCGGATCGTGGGGCGCAAGAGCGCAAGCGAGCGGGCCGAGAGCGTTTGCGCCTCCTCCACCCAGGCGCGGCCGTAGCCCTCGA
>VHDM01000202.1 GCA_016876055.1 Verrucomicrobiota bacterium | reverse complement strand
TGGTTTTGATGGGGCCACCTAACGTCGGTAAATCCAGCCTCCTCAACGCCCTCCTCGGATCCGACCGCGCGATCGTCAGCTCGGTTCCCGGCACCACCCGCGACACGGTCGAGGAGTCCATCGTCCTTGCCGGCTTCCCCATCCGCCTCATCGACACTGCCGGCCTTCGCCCCTCCACCGATCCGGTCGAGCAGGAGGGCATCCAGCGGACCCGTACGGCCGCCGAACAAGCCGATCTGGTGATTGCCCTGATTGACCGCACACAGGCCAAGGATCCCTGCGAATCGGAATGGTCTCGCTTCAATGGAAAACTCCTCCGCGTTCTGACGAAATCGGATCTTCCCGCTGCGTTTTCCGGCGAAGGCCAGCCCGTCTCGGCCAAGACCGGGGAAGGCCTAGAACAAATGCGGCAAACCGTGGCCCGACGGCTGGCCGGGGATTTTCTCACACCCGGATCCGAGGAGATCGCCATCAACACCCGCCATACCGAGGCCCTGCAAAAAACCACCGAAGGCTTGGCCACCGCCTCCAGTTCCCTCGCCACACGGGCCGCACCGGAGCTCGTCGCTTCTGACCTCCGCTTGGCCCTGCAGGCGCTGGAATCTATTCTCGGGGTGGGCACATCGGAGGATGTATTGGACCGCCTTTTCGCCCAATTTTGCATCGGGAAATGAGCCTCTACACCTCCCTCGTCCGACCGGTTCTGTTCCGCTTCGAACCAGAGATCGCCCACCGTTTCACCCTGGCAGCTCTGCGGGTTCCCGGATTGGTCCGTCTCTTCGTTCCGGGCAAACCCCCGGCGGGAGAAAAAGTCAGCTTGATGGGACTCACGTTCCTCAACCGTTTGGGCATTGCCGCCGGGGTCGACAAAAATGGGGACGCTCCTCTGGCCTGGAGGGATCTCGGCTTCGGCTTTGCCGAGCTTGGCACCGTCACCTTTCACCCCCAACCCGGCAATCCCCGACCCCGGGTCTTCCGCTACCCCCGGCAGCAGTCTCTCGTGAATCGCCTTGGTTTTCCCAACATCGGCGCCAAGGCCTTTGCCGAGCGCCTTCGCTGGCTGCGCACTCATCAGGCGGTCTACGATTTTCCTATCGGCATCAACCTTGGCAAATCCAAGGTTACCCCCCTGCCCGACGCCCCGTCTGATTACCTTGGCTCCCTGAAAATTCTCCACGCGCTCGGTGATTTTTTTGTCATCAACATCAGTTCCCCCAACACCGCTGGCCTCCGCGATCTGGCTCAACCGGACGACCTCCGCCGGCTTCTCTC
>VHDM01000201.1 GCA_016876055.1 Verrucomicrobiota bacterium | reverse complement strand
TACATTTATTATATTTTAATTTTAAGTTTTTATTTAATAAAACTTCATCTTCCTTAAATAAAGCATCTACTATTAAATTATCATAACTTTTATTATGATATCCTTTGATATACCATTTTGTAAATGGAGTTTTAGATATTCTTTCATTATTAATACCTCTTTTTATTTTAGTATACTTTATATAAGAATAACATAAATTATCAATAATTTTAGTTGTTAATTTACCTTTTATAATTAAATCAATAATTTTAAAAATACCCTTAATAATATTTGATTTATTAGGTTTATTAGTTTTTAAAAATTTCTCTTTTTTATTAAGATTTGCTATTTTTTCAATTATATCACTTAAATAAATAATAATTAAATTACAAATATATAATTTTTTATAAGGTTCATTATCTTTTTGTTTATTATATTCAATAAGCTTTTCAAATTTAAAATTTTTCTTTAATAATTTAAAAAATATTTCTATAGACCATCTTTTTTTATATAACTCTTTTATTTCTTCATCTTTGTAATCATCATTTTTTAAATTAGTGATTAAAGTATATTCATTACTATATTCTAAAATAACACTTTTATAAGTTATATTTTTATTATCCTTATTTTTATTAAATACTTCCTTTTCTATTTTTTGTTCATATTTAATAACTCTTATTTTATTAAAATCATTTATTTTAGAACTATAGTTTTTACAATTATTTCTAAATCTAATAATAAAATTAATATTATTATTTAATAAATAATTAATAAAGTCATATGATGAATAAGCACGATCTAAAACTAAAGTAACATTATTAAGTTTATTTTTAATAATATAGTTAGTTAATTGAAGTATTTCATAATTTTTAGTATCATAACCATTAATAGTTAAATCAATTACTATATTATTTTTAATATCAAAATAACCCATGTTTAAAGTAGTTTCTAGATTTCTTTTTTTATTTAAAACATTGGTATTATTAAATGTACCATCAACTGCTATAAATGTGGTTGGTTTATTTAATAAGTCATTATATAAGGTTGTTAATTTATTAAATAACGTTTCGTAAGTCTTTAAAGGAATTAATTTTTCCTTTTCATGGAACGTAGTTCTACTTATAAAAGTGTCATTATTAAAGTTATATTCAGAAATAAGTTCCTCTTTAGTAAGTTCTTTTTGAGAATATTTTAATTTATAAATTAAAGCATCTAAAAAACTTATTTTACCTTTTTTAGTTGTTACTTTATTAATATTCTTAATATCATTTCTTATAGTTTTTTCAAAATCTTTAAATAAT
>VHDM01000200.1 GCA_016876055.1 Verrucomicrobiota bacterium | reverse complement strand
TCCGTTGGGGGGCCATTGGAATTGGAGCCTCCAAATTCGTCACTGTTCTAAAGGTGACGCTTCCCTCTGCTTTCACGCCGATCGCCACCGGCGTCGTCCTTGGCATTGCCCGCGCTGCGGGTGAAACCGCACCCCTGATCTTCACCGCTCTGTTTTCACCCTTCTGGCCCGATGGGGTGTTTAACCCCATCGCCACCATGTCGGTGCTGATCTACAACTTCGCGATCATGCCCTACGAAGCCCAGATCTCCCTGGCCTGGGCAGCCTCCTTCGTGCTGGTGCTGATGATCCTGCTGGCCAACTTGCTGGCCCGTGGCCTAGGACGTTGGTCCGAGCCCTAGCCAGCCCAGAGCAGACCCGGGCCGACGGCCCTCCCCTCACCCCCTGACCCGGCCCCCTTGGCTTCCCCGCAGCACTCCAATCCCTGCCTGGCGCTCGAGAACGTGAGCATCAGCTACGGCTCCAATGAGGCCGTGCGCGGGGTGTACATGCAGATCCCCCGCGGCCAGATCACGGCGTTCATCGGCCCCTCCGGCTGCGGCAAGAGCACGGTGCTGCGGGCCCTCAACCGCATGAACGACCTGATCGAGGGTTGCAGCCTCAAGGGCCGCGTGATCTTCGATGGGCAGGATCTCTATGCCCGCGATGTGGATCCGGTGGAGGTGCGCCGCCGCATCGGCATGGTGTTCCAGAAGCCCAATCCCTTCCCCAAGAGCATCTACGAAAACATCGCCTTCGGGGCACGGATCAACGGCTACCGGGGCGACATGGATGAGCTGGTGGAGCGCTCCCTGCGCAAGGCCGCCATCTGGGATGAAACCAAGGACAAGCTCAAGGAGAGCGGCTATGCCCTCTCCGGCGGCCAGCAGCAACGGCTGTGCATCGCCCGGGCGATTGCGATTGAGCCGGAGGTGATCCTGATGGATGAACCCTGCTCGGCCCTCGATCCGATCTCCACCCTCAAGATCGAGGAGATGATGCATGAGCTCAAGAAGAGCTACACGATCGTGATCGTGACCCACAACATGCAGCAGGCGGTGCGGGTGAGCGACATGACCGGCTTCTTCAATGTGACTCCGAAGGCCGATGGCGACGGCAAAGTGGGCTGTCTGGAAGAATTTGCCCCCACCGAAACCATCTTTAATGCCCCCAGCCAGCAAGCCACCCAGGATTACGTTTCGGGTCGGTTTGGTTGATGGGCGCCTGAGTGGTGTGCTCTGAACACCACAAATGCTCTGCACTTCTTACAGTTTTTCCATTCGGCGATGCAGCATTGAGCGCTTCTTA
>VHDM01000199.1 GCA_016876055.1 Verrucomicrobiota bacterium | reverse complement strand
GTGGCGGTGGGGACGGCTCGCGTCGACCTTTTGGATCCCGTAGCGTTGCAGCTGGGTCCCATAGCTCAAAAGGATAGAGCAGCGGTTTCCTAAACCGCGGATCCCCGTTCGATTCGGGGTGGGACCAATCTTCTTCAACATTTTTAAATCAACATTGAACAATGATTTCAATTACCTAATCCTTTCCTAAAGAATTATCTGCTGACATATAACGACCAAGTATCCTCTCTTTGGACCCCAGCGAAATCATCCGTTAGCCCCAGGCTCAGCTTATCCACCCCACCCCCACGCCCGACCGGCCACACCCCCAACGCCGCTGGCAACGCATGATACCCCCCGGAAAAATCCGCACCTATTTTTGGAAACGATGACCGACGGGAGCCGACAGGCTTAATTCGGGGCAGGGGATCGGCGTTTCGCCCTAGTTTCCCATGCCTTCCGCCTCCCGCTTTTGTGCCGTGGTGGATGGAGAGGGGAAACTTGTGGCCGAAATAGGCCTTACCCCGAAAGCCCCCGACCCCCATTCCTAGGGCGTTTTAGAGCGACTTTAGGGGTGTTTCAGCCCGACCTACTCTGCCTCCCCCTTCTCGCTAGGCCTATAGCCTTCGGGATTATCCGGACTTTTGGGGAAGTTTTTCGGGAAGGTTTTAATCAACTCCCGCTTTCTTTTCTTGGCCTTCTCCATAACCGCTTTTCCTTTTTCTATGATTTGCCCGATAGTTAGCCCATCAAACTCCTTATAAAGTTCATTCATTTTTTCGCTTTCATTCATTTTTTCGCTTAATAGGTTTTCTTTCGAAAAAGCACTCGCAACCTCAAAGACGGAAATTTGGAAGTTGGCCGAAACACTTGGGGGGAGAGAGGCTTTTAGGCGGTCAAACTCCTTATCCACCTCCTCGTTATTTTTGGCATTAAACTTTGTCTCTAGCCCATCCCCTGCTTTGAGTGATAAAGGCAAAACTCCCAAAAGAATAATTACAAGGGCTTTCATATATTTAGAAATAAGTGTGAAGAGCAGAGGAGCCAAGCTTATATACCATACCCCTTTTTTAGGCGTTCCGGAATTGTCGGCGGTGGGGAGGATGTGGAAAAAATTCCACATCTTGAGCGTTGAGTATCAAGGGTGAGGATATGGTAAAATTACCATATCTTACTTTGAGCCCCCCTCTTTTTATAGGGATGCAAAACCCCGCCCGGCCGGCATCCCTCCAAGAGATGTGGTATTATCAAGTTAAATAAAAACACACAGATAGCTCCCGCCTTTTAGTTATTCCGACGGTTCAGAGAT
>VHDM01000198.1 GCA_016876055.1 Verrucomicrobiota bacterium | reverse complement strand
GGGCCGCCGAGGGCTTCCCAGCGGGCCACCATCGCCTCCAGCCAGGCCGAAGGATCGGCGAATTCGTGCAGAGTCATCCGAAAATCATGCCCAATCCGCTGTGAAAAAGCGATGGCGGATGCCGAGAGTTGGCTCGCCGATTTGGGAGGAAGCAGGTAGGCAGGAGGGGCATGGCAAACCGCCTGGACCGCCTGGATCTGGACAAACAGATCCACGAAAAATCCGATTACCGGGACAAGCTCCGCGCCCTCCAACTCAAGCTTCTCCACGCGCAACGGCTGCTGCAGGAGAGTCCGAGGACGCTGATCCTGGTTTTTGAGGGGCCGGATGCGGCCGGCAAGGGGGGCGTGATCAAGCGGATGACGGAGCGGCTGGATCCGCGTTTGGTGCGGGTGTGGTCCATCGTGAAACCGACCGAGGAGGAAAAAAGCCACCATTATCTTTGGCGGTTTTGGAACAAATTGCCGGCCATGGGGGAGACGGTGATTTTTGACCGAAGTTGGTATGGGCGGGTGCTGGTGGAGCGGGTGGAGGGATTCGCAAAGAAAGAGGAGTGGAAGCGGGGCTACCGGGAAATTAACGAGATGGAGCAGACCTTGGTCGCCAACGGGGCGATCCTGATGAAGTTTTTTCTCCATATCACGAAACAGGAACAGCTGCGGCGCTTCGAGCGTCGGGCGGCGGATCCCTACAAACATTGGAAGATCAGCGAGGAGGATTGGCGGAACCGGAGAAAGTGGAAGGAGCACCTCAAGGCGGCCGAGGACATGTTTCGCCGGACCAACGCGCGGATTGCCCCCTGGAACCTGATTGAGGGCAATTACAAGTGGTACGCCCGGATCAAGATCATGAAGCTGCTGGTCAAGAGGCTGGAGCAGGAGTTCGGCCGGTTATGACCCAGGGAAGGCCCCAGGCGGAGCGGGAATTTACGGTTTACTTTTTCGACACCGACGCCGGCGGGGTGGTCCACAACCTGGCTTACCTGCGCTGGATCGAGGCGGTGCGGACGGATTTGGCGGAAAACCTAGGCTGGGGGATCGGGGAGATGTTGCAGGGGGAGCACGGTTGTCCCGTTCTGACCAAGACGGAGGCTGAGTATCTCCGCCCAGCCAGACTAGGGGACCGGGTGAAGGTGGTGAGCCGGCTGGGGGAGGTGGGCAAGGTGCGTTTTACGGTGGAATCCGAGGTTTGGGGGCAGGGCGGGGAAGTTTGCTGCCGGGCCCGGCAGGAATTAGCCCCGGTGGTTCTGGCCACCGGCAGACCTTGTCCTTTGCGGAAAGATTGGCGAAAAATCTAGGCAACGGGCCC
>VHDM01000197.1 GCA_016876055.1 Verrucomicrobiota bacterium | reverse complement strand
GATCGGTCAGGCAGCCAGGCCCTCAGGGGCGGATTCGTTCAAAATCATCAAGGGGAAATCATTCAGCCAAAGCCCCCGGGGAGGCAAGGGAAAAAAGGGCTCTCTCCAGGTCGGTTCCGCTCGCCCAATTGCCCCCAACCCCTTAGAATTTTAGCCTCATGATGGTAAGGAAGACCCTCCGACTCACCTTAGCGCTGATCGGGGTGGCGGGTTCCACCCACCTCTCCGCACAGGACGCCGCAGAAGCTGCCAAAAAAGTCCTCGAGGCCTACAACGGAGCGCGTTACGAGGAGTGCGCCCAGTTGGCCACCGACTTCATCAAGGCCAACCCGCAGTCGCCCAACCTCCCGAGCGCCTACCTGCTTCAAGCCCGCTCCTTGTACAATCTCTCCCAATGGCCCGAGGCCATCGCCGCGTACGGCAAGGTTGCCTCCACCGCCACCGAGAAGGACGTCAAGGAGGAGGCCGCCTATTTCATCGCCCAAAGCGCCGCCAGCCAGGCCGATGCCACCCCGGAAAAAGCCCCGGGGAGGAAAAAGGGATTTGAAGAAGCCCTCCAAAAAATCGCCGCCTTCCTCAAGGACTATCCCGAGTCTTCCTCCCGGGCCGAGGCCTTCCTCCTCCAGTCCCGCCTCCACCTCCTCCTTGGCAAATATGCGGAATCCAGCCAAGCCCTCGACGAGGCCCGCAAGGCGGACAAGGACAAAGCCTTCCTGGACGACATCGACTACATGCAGGCCTTCGCCGAGGCCCGCCGGGCCGACGAGTTGCTGGCCGATTTCAAAAGGCCCGACGCCGAGGCCGCCCTCGCCCGCGCCGGCCAGATCTACAGCAAGCTCGCCTCCACCGGTAGCCCTGCCCTTTCGGCCGAAGCCACCCTCCAACTGGCCGGACTGGATATCGCCGCCCGCCGCTACGACGAAGCGATCGCGCGCCTTCGCTCCGTCCCGGGCAAGGACGAGCTGATCGCCAAACTGGAGGCCAACTTGGCTCCGCTACGGGCCGAGGTGGCCCGGGACACCGCCCCCTCGCCCGAAAAACTGAAAAAAATCCAGCGGGAGCAAAAGAAAATCGAGGAGGTCCGCTCCCGTCCCGACTTCGCCGCCCAGGCCTTGCTCCAACTCGGCACCGCCTTTCTGCAGACCCGCCGGTATGACGAAGCCCGCTTGGTCTTCCGTCACGTCGCCCGGTACGGCGGCAAGGATCTGGCCGGCCCGGCCGAACAGCAGGTCATTCTCACCTATGCCCTGCAGGGTCGCACCGGCGAAGCCGACAAAAAACTGGAAGAATACCGTCAAAAATATCCCGACCA
>VHDM01000196.1 GCA_016876055.1 Verrucomicrobiota bacterium | reverse complement strand
CCATCTCCCCCTTCCAACTTCCCCCTCCACCCTTTAAGGTTAAAAGTAATGCCGCGTCGGACTGACATCCAATCCATCCTCATCATCGGCTCCGGCCCCATCATCATCGGCCAAGCCTGTGAATTCGATTACTCGGGCGTCCAGGCCTGCAAAGCCCTCCGCGAGGAGGGCTACCGGGTCATCCTCGTCAACAGCAACCCGGCCACCATCATGACCGATCCCGAGTTCGCCGACCGCACCTACATCGAGCCCATCACCCCGGAGGTCGTCGAACACATCCTTGCCAAGGAAAAGCCCGACGCCCTCCTCCCCACCCTCGGCGGTCAGACTGCCCTCAACACCGCCATGGCTCTGCACCAGTCCGGCGCGCTCACCCGGCACAACGTCAAACTGATCGGCGCTCAGGTCGAGGCCATCCGCAAGGGCGAAGACCGCCAGCTCTTTAAGGACTGCATGGAAAAGATCGGCCTGGAATGCGCCCGCTCTGCCACCGCCCACAATATGGAGGAGTCCCGCGCCGCCATGGCCAAGATCGGCACCTTTCCCCTCATCATCCGGCCCGCCTTCACCCTTGGCGGCACCGGGGGCGGCATCGCCTACAATCGCGAGGAGTTCGAGGCCATCGCCGCCAAGGGTCTCGACGCTTCTCCCACCTCGGAAATTCTCGTCGAGGAGTCCCTCCTCGGCTGGAAGGAGTACGAAATGGAGGTGATGCGGGACCGGGCCGATCATTGCGTCATCATCTGCTCGATCGAAAATTTTGACCCCATGGGCGTCCATACCGGGGACAGCATCACCGTCGCCCCCGCCCAGACCCTCACCGACCGGGAATACCAGCGCATGCGGGACGCCTCTTTCGCCGTCATCCGGGAAATCGGCGTCGAAACCGGCGGCTCCAACATCCAGTTCGCCGTTTGTCCCAAGACCGGTCGGATGATCGTGATCGAAATGAATCCCCGCGTCTCCCGCTCCTCTGCCCTCGCCTCCAAGGCCACCGGATTCCCCATCGCCAAAATCGCCGCCAAATTGGCCGTCGGCTACACCCTCGACGAACTCAAAAATGACATTACCCGGGAAACCCCCGCCTCCTTCGAACCCACCCTCGACTACGTCGTCACCAAGATCCCCCGCTTTACCTTCGAAAAGTTCCCCGGAGCCGAGCCCGTCCTCACCACCTCCATGAAAAGTGTCGGGGAGGCCATGGGGATCGGCCGCACCTTCCGCGAGTCGTTCATGAAGGCTCTCCGCTCCCTCGACCTCAAGGGTCTCGAGGGCCGCCTCGACCTCGGCTCCCGCACCCCACCCGTTCCCGA
>VHDM01000195.1 GCA_016876055.1 Verrucomicrobiota bacterium | reverse complement strand
GGGATAATGAGGGCCAGGGAGGTGCCGACGGCGACGTGGTAGGGAACCCCGCAGAGCAGGATGAGGGCGGGAACGACGATGGTGCCGCCGCCGATGCCGAACCAACCCGCGGAGAGGCCGGCCAGCAAGCCGATGCCGGCGTAAAGGAGGGTTTGGCTCACCACAGGATGCACTTTTTCCCTGCTGGATGGGCTTGGCAAGCTGGATTCAGGTGGTTGCGCAGGCTTGCCAAAGGAGAAAGGTTGCCCTTACCTCACCCTTCTATGGTTACACAATTTGCCACTCTTTTGTCTGTCCTGATGGCGGTGGTCCTGGCGGGCTGCGCGGTGAAGGACCCCACCCATCCGCGTTTTGTCGTGGCCGAAGGTCGCGGCATCAAGATCACCCGGGCCCAGGTGGATGCCGAGGTGGACCGGGCGCTGACCAATTTCAATCTCTCCCGGGACAAAGTGCCGCCCCCCCAACTGGCTTCCCTGGAAACCAACATTCTCAACCAGATGATCAATCGCCAAGTGGCGTTGGCTGAGGCGCGTAAGTCGCCCATGACCAATGCGGTCACCCAGGCCAAGGAGCAGCTGGAGCGGATGAAGAAGAATTTCCCCACGCCCGAGGCGTTTCAAGAGCAGCTGGCCAAGGCCAAGACCACCGAGGCCGAGATGTTGAAGGAGATCGAGCAGAAAATGGAGGTTGATCACCTGATGCGGACCCGAGTGGAGCCCAGCCTGTCGTCACCTTCGGATGAGGAGGTGAAAAAGTTTTACGGTGAGAACCCCAAGCTGTGGCAGCGCAATGAGACGGTGCGCGCCCAGCACGTGCTGGTCAAGATGGAGGCTGGCGCCGACGCCGCCACCAAGGCCGAGAAAAAGAAGGCCGCGGAAGCCGCGTTAAGCCGGGTGAACAAGGGGGAGCCCTTCGAAAAAGTGGCGCAGGAAGTTTCCGACGATCCCGGGAGCAAAGCGCGGGGCGGGGAACTGCCGCCGTTCAGCAAGGGTCAGATGACGCCCAAGTTTGAGGAGGTGGCTTTCAGCACCGCCCCCGGAAAGGTCAGTAAAGTTTTTGAAACGCCCTTTGGTTTCCACTTCCTGAAAGTGAAGGCCAAGGATGCGGCCAAGACCCTCAAGCTGGAGGAGGTGAAGAATGAAATTTCCGCCCACCTCCGCCGGCTCAAGCAGGGTGAAGCCACGCGGCTGCTGTTGGAGGATCTCCGCAAGGAGGCGAACGTCAAAATCCTGCTGCCGCCCCCTGCGGCTCCCGCGCCCGTCACGGCGGCGACGCCGCCGGTGCAGGCCCCGCCTGTGCCGCCGAGCGAGCCTGC
>VHDM01000194.1 GCA_016876055.1 Verrucomicrobiota bacterium | reverse complement strand
ACGGCGACATGTGTGCGAGCGCAGACCACATCCCCTAAAGCGCGAGCGTTTCATTTGCGGTAGACCTCCCGCACCATGACGGAGGACCCGCTGCCCCAACCGAAGCAACGCATCACATTTCTCTGGTGCATGGTGGCAGGCATCCTGATTGCGCTGTCTCTGTGGCCACTTTGGAGTGGCATGGTTGTCATCAATGATGATCTGAAGTTTGTGCGTTCACCCGCCTGCGATCTTCCCGTCGGAGATCACCTGAGACAAATGTGGGCCTCGCAGTCCTTCCGGCCGCTTGAGGTTTTGGTGGGACGAACATGTGACGCAGAAACGCTGCGCTGCACTTTGGTCATACCAATCCAGGCGATCGGCTTCGCCATGATCTGCTGGGCCGTCTCCATGCTCGCCCGAATCATTCTGCCGACGGACCATCGGCTTGCGCCCCTTGCAATGATTCTGGTTGCCCTCTCACCTGCGACGACCACGGCGCTCTGGCAAATGGATACTTGCTCGCAGACGTGGGGTGTTGCGTTTGGCTTGTGGAGTTGCGTGATCGCATGGCATGGCTTTCGAGAGGCCGAATCTGGTCGCTGGCCGTGGGTGCATGGGCTGCTGCTTGCAGGGGGCTTCGTTGTGTCAGGACTCATCAAGGAAACGGCATATGGCTGGAGCTTCAGCATTGGACTCTGCGCACTTTGGGGCACTGCCGTCCTGCTGCGGCAGAGCCGAACAGCTCCACTTCGCATGCTGCCGATCCTTCTCGGACTCGTGGCGATTCCACTTTTGCTGCTGATCGTTCGGCTTGGTGCGGGCGCGCTGGGTCATGAACAAGGTGATGCGCTCGATAATCCATACAAGTTGGACATTGGCCTCAACCTGCCCATGAACGCACTCATGGTGACCATCGGTGCGGCGGCCACAGGCCCCTTCCATCTCATCACGAACGGGGATGCTCCACTCGTACTTCGCGCACTCCCTGGATTGGCATGTGTCCTTGTTGGACTGCTTGGTGTGACTGCATTTGAATTTGGATTCTTGCGTGGCGGTCGTGAGGAGCGGAGCGCATGCCGTCTGGCTGTACTGCTGCTCTTGGCGACATCCGGAAGTGCGGCGATCACATGCCTCATGCAGTCTGTCGGAGATCTGTACTGCTTCGGATTGAATGTGGGATTCGCCCTGCTGACTGCTCTTGCTGTGCTGCTGATTCTCCGCGCATGCGATGCGGAGCAATGTGTGAGGGCAGTTGGAGTCGCAGCGCGGTTGGCTTTCGCAATGACACTTGCCATCGGTGCCTTCGGACTCTGCGGGCGCGCTGCACACTTCC
>VHDM01000193.1 GCA_016876055.1 Verrucomicrobiota bacterium | reverse complement strand
GCCTGTTCGTTCGTCACCCAACCCTGTTCCAAGCTGGTGGTCAGCACATAATCGTTGAACGCCGCACTCATCGGATGACCTCCCGAGCATCGCCCCTCCCCTTGAGGCGGGCAACTGGAACCCTCCCTTTGACCTCCCTTCGGCGTGAAAAACCTTTATCTTTTCCCGATGACCAAGGATGAAGCCGCCGCCGCCCTCCGCGAAATCGGCACCATCCTTGAACTTCAGGGGGAAAACCCTTTCAAGTGCCGGGCTTACCACGCCGCCGCCCGCACCCTCGAGACCGCGCCGGCCGACCTCGGGGACTTGGTGCGCTCCGGACAACTTGGTGACCTCCCCGGGATCGGGGAAGCCCTCCGGGAAAAAATCACCACCCTCGTCACCACCGGTAAGCTTCCTTATCTCGACCAATTGCGTGCCTCGATCCCTCCCGGCCTGCTCGGTCTTCTTGACCTCCCGGGGCTTGGCCCGAAAAAACTCAAGATCTTGAGGGAAAAACTTAAGGTCGAATCTCTTGCCGCCTTGGAAAAAGTTTGCCGCGACGGCCGGCTCGCCGCCTTGGAGGGTTTTGGCGAAAAAACCGCCACCAATCTGCGGGAGGCCATCTCCCGGCGCGCAGCTTACGGGAAACTCCATCGCTTGGGTGATGCCTTGCCCGTGGCCCAAAGTCTCCTCGCCTTGCTAAAAAAGTGCCCTGCCGTCCAGAAAGCCGAGATCGGCGGCAGCCTTCGCCGGGGCAAGGAGGTGGTCAAGGATCTCGATTTAATTGCTGTCTCTTCACGCCCCAAGGAGGTCATGCAGGTCTTCACTTCCGCTCCCCAGGTCGAGAAGGTCGTCGCGCACGGGGAAACCAAGTCCAGTGTCCTTCTTTCCGGGGGTCTCCCCTGCGACCTCCGCGTGGTCCCCCCAGAGTCTTGGGCCACCGCCCTCGCCCATTTCACAGGTTCCAAGGAGCACAACATCGCTATGCGGCAGCGCGCCATCGAACGTGGCCTGCACCTCAGTGAGTGGGGCCTGTTCAAGGAGGGGTCAAAAAAAGCCATGCCTCTCAAAGAAGAGAAAGACCTGCATCGCGCTCTTGGTCTGGAATACATGCCCCCGGAAATTCGCGAGGATCAGGGAGAAATCCCGGCCGCAGAAAAAAAGCTGCTGCCTGATCTCCTCGTCCGTGCCGAAATGCGCGGCTGTCTCCATAACCACACCGTCGCCAGCGACGGGCAGGACACCCTCGAAGTCATGGCCCAAGCCGCCGCAGACCTCGGTCTGGCCTGGCTGGGTATCGCCGACCACTCCCGCTCCTCCTTTCAGGCCCACGGACTCG
>VHDM01000192.1 GCA_016876055.1 Verrucomicrobiota bacterium | reverse complement strand
GAGGAATATGTCGCCCGGCATAAAAGGATACAAAAAATGATGAACCCGATGAATGTGCCGGTGGCCAATGTCCTCAACGACGCCTGGAACGAATATCCGGAGTACGCGGATCCCAACAACAAACCAGCCTCCAGGCAGGGCCCCAAGGATTTTTACATCAAATCCTCCCGCGATGATGGGCGGTTGAAAACCCGTTAGTCGACCCTCGGATAGGGGCCGCGGTGGACCCCCTGATTGAAAGGGGCCTACCCTTTTCCAACTCCCAAATAGCCGGCGATTGTGCGGAATTCGCCGTATTCGCTGAGAGAGCGGATCAGGGTTTCCATCCTCTCGATCCGGCGCTCCCGGGAGCGCCGCCGGATCCACCAGGGAATTTCTTTTTCCTTCAGTTCCGAGAGTTCCCAAGGGTGAAAGTAGAGGGTCAGCACCCCGTCCCACGCCATTAGCAATCGGCAGACCACCAAATAGAGGGGCAGGGGCAATAAATGGAAAGTGGCCCAAAAGAGGGGGAATCTTATCCAAGGCAAAACGGAGGCCGGAACCGCCCAGACTCCCGCCTCCTGATGAGGCTTCCGTTTTTGCGAGAGTCTCCAATATCGGCCTGGAACGATGGCGGGGTTGGAAGAGGCATCATACCGATATTCGGCTGACTTCACTTCTTGCAACGAGACTGGTCGTAGACGAGGGGATCGGAATCCCACCACTTCGGCGCCCGCCAACTCGCTGATGCGCCGGCGGCTTTTTTCCAGGTCCAAAGCCGCGTTTTTTTCGTGGGACCAGGCGTGGGAGGCAATTTCGTGACCTCGCTGCCGGGTTTCACGCAAAAGATCGGGGGCGGTTTCCGCCAACCGTGCGGTCACAAAGACCGTGCCGGGAGCTTTCCAGCGGGCGGAAACCTCCAACCATTGTCGCCAGATTTCGAGCCCGCGGCTGAGGCCCCCGTCCAGGAAGGGGCGTGCACCGAAATCGGCAGGGGCATCGTACTCCTCCACGTCCCACGTGAGGAGGATGGTGCGCTTCACGGATACCGATACTGCCCGCTCCAGGAGCGGAGACGAATCAGCAAAAAGTCCCACAGACAAATTAAGGTGTCGACGGATAGCTTCACTTGGGAAGTTTTGTAGCTGTGGGCACCCGAGACCTGCGCGGGAATTTGACCGACCTTCAGTCCTAATTTGCGCGCCAAATAAAGGAGCTCTGCGTCAAAAGCGAATCCGTCGACCTTTTGGCGGAGAAATAGTTCCCGGGCCGCTCGCCGGCGAAACCCCTTCAGGCCGGCCTGGGTATCCGGGTAATCGAATCCGAACAGCAGGCAGGCTAGCCGGTTGAA
>VHDM01000191.1 GCA_016876055.1 Verrucomicrobiota bacterium | reverse complement strand
GGAGACTGCTATCTCCACGGGCGGGGAGTGGAGAAGGATGAAAAGGAAGCCGTCCGCTGGTTCCAAATGGCGGCCGATCAGGACTATCCTCCGGCGCTACATCGGTTGGGGAACTGCTATTTGCAAGGCACCGGGGTCGACCGAGATATCGTTCAGGCCATGCGGTGTTACCAAAAGGCGGCCGACTCGAAATACCAGCCTTCCATCGAGGTCCTTCATAAACTGGAGGAGGGATCCGGAGGCTAAAGGCTGCGGATATTCAGATAACCGAGAATCAGGACCGCCAAGGTCACCCCGACAACGATCAAGGAGGCGAGAATCGTGAAGACCCAACCAGGTCCAGCAGGCGACTCGCTCATGGAGGTAAATTAATCCCTAGGCAGAAAGTGGGAAGTCCGGATTGTTCGCCCTTAGGCTCGGGCGATGATGGGGGGGTGTTCATCCATGAAATCGGCGGCGGGATCCGTGGGGTGGTGGGTTTGCACGGCTGGAGCGGGGATCACCTCACCTTTCAGCCGATTTGGAACAACATGCCGGCGGATTGGACCTTTTTTAGTCCTGACCTGCCGGGATGCGGTCAATCGGATCCCCCGAAAGAGTGGAGTCTTCGGGGCGTGGCCCAAGAGGTGGCGGAGGAGGTGGTGAATCTGGGTATACGTGACCTCGTGCTAGTCGGAAGTTGTAGCGGGGCCATCCTGACGGCCTTTGTGGTTCGGGAGCTACGGGAGATGGGGCGACCGGAAGTGGTAGCCCGAATCGTTTTGATCGACCCCTTTGCCTACTGCCCGTGGTATTTTCGGTTTTTTCTTTTACCCCTCATCGGGTTTCCCATTTATGCCGTGGCCTTTGCCAACCCGATTGGCCGGTGGCTGACGAACCTTTCTCTTCAAGACAAGAAGGCAGATGACACCGATCTGACCGAGTCGTTTGCCCGGGTGGATCATCGGGTCACGTGGAAATACCTGCGGATGTTGGATGAGTGCGGTTTTCCCGGGCAGTTTCGCGGGATGCCTGTGGCGGTGGAGATCCTTTACGGGCAAAAGACCTTTTCCGCGGTGAAACAATCCGTGGAAGTTTGGAAAGAGGCCTTGCCCCAGGCCCGGGTACGCGAACTGGCCGGGGTGGGTCATTTGCCGATATCCGAGGGAACCGAAGAAGTGGCCCAGGTGGTTTTTGACGGTGCAAAGGTGAACAGGAGGCAAAGTGCGAAGGGCTAGGTGGGGCTGGCTGGCTGGGATCCTGGGACTGTGGCTGGAACCCAGCGGACAGCTCCTAGCGGAGGATGACCCAGCAGGGATTGTCTATTGGGTGCCTTCGCGGGATGTTCTTTCCAA
>VHDM01000190.1 GCA_016876055.1 Verrucomicrobiota bacterium | reverse complement strand
GCCATGTTCGGCTTTGCTCGGCGCTCCGCTTTCCTCTTTCACAACGGCAAGCTCGTTTGGCGTGACCCTAAATCCTCCACCAAAGACCAGGCGGACATGGTTCTCAAGGCTCTCGACACCCTTTCTCCCGCCAAGAAGTGAAGTCGTTCCGCAAGGAACTCACCTTTCGCACCCCCACTCGCCGAGCTCTCCTCAATATCACCCCCCAGGTGGAAGCTGCCTTGGTGGAGTCGGGCGTCCGCGAGGGCCTCTGCCTGGTCAATGCCATGCACATCACCGCGTCGGTCTTTATCAACGACGACGAGTCCGGCCTGCATGATGACTTTGAGCAATGGCTGGAGAAACTCGCCCCGGAAAAACCCCACTCCCGGTATCGCCATAACGGGTCCGAGGACAACGCCGACGCCCACCTCAAGCGAACCCTCATGGGGCGGGAGGTGGTCGTGGCCGTGACCGGCGGCCGCCTCGATTTCGGGCCCTGGGAACGCATTTTTTACGGCGAATTCGACGGTAAGCGCGCCAAACGCGTTCTTATCAAGATTCTCGGCGAATAACCTGGCCTTTCCCCCTTTTCTGCATTTCCAGGGGATTCTATAAAAAACCATGCCCTCTTTCTCTGGAAATCAGCTCCAAGTCTTCTCCGGCAACGCCAACCGCGATTTGGCGGAGCGGATTGCCGCCCGCATCAAGGTTCCGCTTGGTCAGGCCACCGTCACCTCCTTTCCGGACGGCGAAACCTTCGTTAAATTTGAGGACAACATTCGCGGCAACGATGTCTTCATCGTTCAGCCCACCTGCGCCCCCACCAACCAAAATCTGATGGAATTGCTGATCATGGTGGATGCCGCCCGCCGCGCCTCCGCCTACCGGATCACCGCCGTGCTCCCTTTCTTCGGGTATGCCCGGCAGGACCGCAAGGACCAGCCCCGCGTCCCCATCACCGCCAAGCTGGTCGCCAATCTCCTCGTCGCCGCCGGGGTCCATCGCGTGCTGACCGTTGACCTCCACGCCCAGCAAATTCAGGGGTTCTTTGATATTCCGGTGGACCACCTTTTCACCGCCCCGGTTTTTTATAAATACCTCGTGGAGAAAAAAATCCCCAACCTTGTGTCGGTCACCCCCGACATCGGCGGGATGAAAATGGCCGCCGCCTACGGCCAAATGATGGGTTGCAGCCTCGCCATCGTGAGCAAAAAACGTCTCAACGCCAACGACACCGAGGCCACCCACGTCATCGGGGATGTCAAAGGGAAGAACGTTCTCCTTGTCGACGATATCACCGAAACAGGCGGCACAATCGCCTCCGCCGTGGAGATTCTGCGCAAGCATGGGGCCAAGGACTTTTATGT
>VHDM01000189.1 GCA_016876055.1 Verrucomicrobiota bacterium | reverse complement strand
CCGAGAACGTGATACCGGCCCTTGAAGACGCCGGAGCGTTCAAAGCTAAGGACATCGGGCGCGTGTTCGACGACGCAGAGGAGGGTGGAGTCACGCGTTGGATCGCGGCAGATCTCGCAAAGACCGCCCTCGCTGAAGAAGCCGCATTCCGGGCAAGGTTTGATTTGGGCCTTGGCCTCCCTGACCGCGTGGGCGAGATCTTCCGAGGCGCCGGTCGGGGCGGAGAGCAAGTGAAGGGCGAGGCGTTCGGCGGAGCGGGGGCCGACGCCGGGGAGTTTCCGCAGGGCGGCAACAAGGCGGAGGGCGGCGGGGGGATAGTCGGCCATCCGGGGCGGGCCGGATCAACCCGGATCGACGATCCGGGCGTCGAACTCCTTCAGTGCGGCCTTGATGGCGGGGTCGTTGAGGAAGGTTTCCTTGCTGGAGGCGGTGGAGGAAGCGGGAGCCTTGGCAAAAGGTGTCTTGGCAGCGGACGGGGCGGCCATCGGCTTCGGAGCTGGAGCGGAAACAGCCGCGGGCGCAGGCCGTGAAGCGGCGGCTTCGGCCCGGGTTTCCGAGCCGGGGACGGCCAGTTTTTTCAGGATGGTTTCCAGGCTAACGCGTTCGCGCTGTTCGCAGAGGCGGAGGACGAGGATTTCCAGGGCCACGTCCTTGGCGAGGGAGTAGCGGAGTTGGCCCTCGGACTCGAGAAGCTGTTCAAGAAGGGAGAGAAGGTGGGCCTTGTCGGGCGGGTCGCCGAGAGATTGGAGGGCCTGTTTCTCGGCTTTGCCCAGTTCCGCCTCGGCTTCGGCGGGGGTGATCTGGAGAAGGAGGAGGTTACGGAAGTGGCGGGCAAGGTCGTGGGCGACACGGAGGGGATCACGATGGCGGGCCTTGAACTCGTGAATTTTGGCGAGGGCGCCTTCGGAGTCGCCCGCGAGGATGGCGGAGGCAAGGGCGCGGGTTTCGATGGGACCGGCGAGGCCGAAGACTTCCAGGACGTGGTCGAGGGTGATGCTCTTACCGGCGAAGCTGACGAGTTGTTCCAGGGCCGATTCGGCATCGCGGAGACCGCCCTCGGCCTGGCGGGCGATGAGAACGAGAGCCTCGTCGGTAATTTTGATTTTTTCGGCGTCGGCGATTTTGCGGAGGTGGGCGGCGACGACGGGATCGGGGATGCGGCGGAGGTCGAACCGCTGGCAGCGGGAGAGGATGGTGGCGGGAAGCTTTTGGACCTCGGTGGTGGCGAAGATAAACTTCACGTGGGCGGGCGGCTCCTCGAGGGTCTTGAGGAGGGCGTTGAAGGCCTCGCCGGTGAGCATGTGAACCTCGTCGATGATGTAGATTTTGAATTTTCCGCGGGCGGGGGCGTAGGGGACGCTGTCGCGGAGGTCCTTGAT
>VHDM01000188.1 GCA_016876055.1 Verrucomicrobiota bacterium | reverse complement strand
CTCCTCCTTGCCCCGCGCATAGCTCAGGCGAAGCATCTCGATCTTCGCATCCATGTTGTCGATGTGATGGAGCAGGAAAGCTTCCGGCGTCTTCGGTGCCACCGGCGACCCAAACTCCTTGGTGCCGTGGTGCGAGGCGATCAGATGGAGCAGATGATCCCGCAGTTCCTCGGAGGCGGGTTGCGCCTCGCCCCAGGTTTTACCCTCCGCCGCCTCCCCCTCTCGCCAGAGGGTATTCGCCATCTCGATCCCCAGGGAAATATGACCGATCAACTCCCCTTTCCGGCTGGGCACCGATCCAAATCCCTTCTCCCCGGTGTCATTTTCCCAAAGCTTGCCGAGATCGTGAAAAATCACCCCCGCCGCCAGCAAATCCCCGTCCACTTCCGGATAGAGCGGGGCCAAAGTCTTCGCCACTTTCAACATCTGCACGGTGTGGTCCAGCAGTCCACCCCGACGCGCATGATGATTGCGCCGCGCCGCCGCCGCCCGTTTCCACTTTTCCGGAAACTTTTCGAACGCCCGCAGGCTGATCCAACGTAGCCGCGGGTCCTTCATCGCCTTCGCCGCCGCGAGACATTCCTGCCACCGCTCCTCCAGCTGGGTTCTCCGCTCCTCCCCGCCCAGAAAAAACTCTGCCTCCTCGGTTGGTTGGAGCTTCCGTGCGGCCGGACCCTCCACATTGGGACCGAAGTCACTGGGACCAAACACCCCCGTCAGCTCCAGGCACTCCCCCACCTCGGCCCCGACAAAGTATTCGAAGGCCGGGGAACCCGAGAAAATGTTCAGCGAGACCCGTTCGGTCTCGTCGGCCAGATCCACCCGGAGAAAAGGCTTCCCGTTCCGGGCCGTCTGCTCGCGGCGACCCGCCAGCTGGGCCCGCAAGGATCCCTTGGCTAGGGCCTTCAGTTTGAGAAAGTCCCGCAGGGTCATGCCGCGGCCCCGCCGGGGCGATTCAGGAAACGTGACTCCGGGATGCTTCGTTCCCGTTCTTTACCACCATCCACACCAGGCCAAACGCCACCGAAGCCGGGGCCGCCAGCATGAACAACACACTCCATCCAAAACCCAAGCCCACCGCGTTCAGTTGCTCCGAAACCATGGTCGGCCCGCCCGCTCCGTCTTTCTTCATGAAGCTGTCCTTGCAGGTCGGACATGCCTGCAGGGTGGCCCCATTCGCCAGCATGGCGACACCAAGATAGATTAAGCAACGCACAGTTAAAAAGTACGCCATACCGCCACACCCTGCAAGGTCGGTTGCCTCGACTCCTTCCCTTTTATCCGTACGATCTTCCCTTATGGACAAGGCCTTGGCGCAAAAGGTGATCGACCGCCTGGCCTCGGCCAAATCCCCCGCCCTTTTTACGCACCTCCGTCCCGA
>VHDM01000187.1 GCA_016876055.1 Verrucomicrobiota bacterium | reverse complement strand
TCTTGTCGAGGATGGAGGTGCGGAAGGCCTTTTTCTGGAGGTAGTCGAAGGCCTGGGAGATCTCGAACGGCGTGGCGGTGGGGAACTTCTCGAGGATCTTGGTCTTCACCTCTTCCTTGAGGGCTTCCACGGCCTTGTAGCGCTCGACCTTGGAGGGCTGGTAGATGGCGGCCTCGATGCGGGATCCGGCGACGGAGTAGGCGATCTCGAGGAGCTCATCCTTTACCAGCATGAGAGGGGCTTGGCGCTTGGCCTTGCCGCAAGAGGAGGCGAGTTCTTTCTGGATCTTGATGATGGGCTGGATGGCCGAGTGGGCGTGTTCGAGCGCGGCCTTGAAGTCGGCCTCGGGGAGTTCCTTGCCGGCGCCCTCGATCATGAGGGCTTCGTGCTCAGTGCCGACATAGACGAGGTCGAGATCGCTTTCGGCGAGCTCGGGGTGGGTGGGGTTGACGACGAATTTTCCACCGACGCGGGCGACGCGGACGGCGGCGATGGGGCCGGCCCAGGGGATATCGGAGACCATGAGAGCGGCGGAAGCGCCGTTGATGGCGAGGATATCGGGATCGTTGAGGCCGTCGGCGCTGAGGAGGATGGCGATGACCTGGGTGTCGTAGAAGTAGCCCTTGGGAAAGAGGGGGCGGAGGGGGCGATCGACCATGCGGCAGGTGAGGATTTCCTTTTCGGTGGGGCGGCCTTCGCGGCGGAAGTAGCTGCCGGGGATACGGCCGGCGGCGGCGGCCTTTTCCTTGTATTCGACGGTGAGGGGGAAGAAGTCCTGGCCTTCCTTGACCTTGGTGGCGGAGACGGCGGTGACGAGGATGATGGTTTCGCCCATGGTGACGAGGGCGGCGCCGTCGGCGAGTTTGGCGTATTTGCCGGTTTCGATGTGGAGGTCGCGATCGCCAACGCGGGCGGTGAGGGTGGTGGGTTTGCTCATGGTGTGTGGATGCCGCAAGGAGGGCCGCCGCAACGAGGAACGGATGCGGACGGGGGAGGGAGGAGCCAAGGCCGGCCGGTTGGCGGCTTCAGAGGACACAGCGAAGGCCGGTGAGCCTGCGGGGTGTCATCTGCCCAGCCGTGGGCCGACAGAGGGTTCCCTTAACTTGGGGACTTGGGGGTGAGGTGTCTGGTTGGGTTATTTCCTCAGGTTGAGTTTCTCGAGAAGGGAGCGGTAGCGTTTGGGCTCGGTGCGGTGGAGGTAGTCCAGCAGGCGGCGGCGGCGGCTGACCATGGCGAGGAGGCCGCGGCGGGAGGCGAAGTCTTTGACGGAGGTCTGGAGGTGGGAGGAAAGGTGGTTGATGCGGTCGGTGAGGATGGCGATTTGGACGTCCGAGGAGCCGGTGTCTTTCTCGTGCAGGCGGTGTCCTGCGATGATCTTACTTTTCGTCGCCGTGGCCATAAGGTA
>VHDM01000186.1 GCA_016876055.1 Verrucomicrobiota bacterium | reverse complement strand
GGACAGGTCGTGGGCCGCTGCTTGTATCGACTGGCGCATTGGCTGCACTTGATGTGGCGGGATAGTGCACAGTGGCCACGAAGGTGGATCCGTCTGAACGCACCACCGTGACATCGCGGCGCGATGGCGTCCTTGGCCCCGCAAGGGAGAGATCATCTGCGCGAGCCATCCCTGAGGCAAGAACTGCCACAACGGACATTTGGCACAGATTTGAGAGCGAGAATCGCATCTACCCATTATTGCCTCGAACAAATGTCCGAGCAAGTTGCATTGCGGTATTCTCAAGTCTCCCGGGGGCTACGCCCTTCGCAGGGCACGATCCATGCCCCAGCAAGCCACCCGCATCATCAACATCCTCGCTGCTTCAGCAGCCTCACTGTTGGTGCGCCTCAGTGGGCTGCTCACTCAAATTGTCACGGCGTGGTATCTCACCCCCAACGATTTCGGGGTGTATGCCATTGGTCTGTCGATCGCTGCGGTGACATTCATCATGCGCGGCGGAGGGACAGGTGTATTCCTGCAAACGATGCAGCCAGGCGAGTTCAAGGAGTTGGGCGGCAGTTTGCTGCGCGTCTCGATTGTGTTCTCGATCTTTGGCTGCCTCCTCACGCTCGGCGCAGCACTGCCTGTTCAGATCATCTATAGGCAGGAGCAGATTGGATGGATTTTATTGCTCTTGAGCGTCTCGAATCTGACAGCCATGGTGGGCTCGTTCCCCCGCGGGAAGATGCTCTCAGAGCTACGGTTTGTTTCAGTTGCCGGGATCGAGACGGTGTCATCCATCATCAAGTTTGCTGCGGCACTCTGGTGTGCGCGCAATGGTTTCGGCCCGGTCACTTTCGCCATCGCTCAACTTTCAGGAGAGTTGTTCAAGGCGCTGCTTCTTGCTGTTTTCTCGAAACTCCACCGCAAAGACTTCGCTGTACCCCCGCAGTGGATTGGTGCGGTAGCTCCCCTGCTGCCATTACCGCTCGCGATCGCTGTGGTCACAAGCCTTGCAGAACAGGGTGATACCTTCGTTGCAAGTTGGTTCATCCCCGTCTCGGCACTTGGCGTCTACTACTTCGCCACACAGTTGACCGCGCAGCCGTTTCGCCTGCTCGCAGGGACAGTCCAATCAGTCCTTGCACCTCACACGGCACAGACACGTACAGACCCAAAGGCATCCGCCGAATCCGTTCAATCCGCATTTCTTTCTGGGATCGTCTTCATGCCACTTCTCATGATGGCGGTCCCAACGTGCTACCCAAGCGCCTCACGCTTGCTTTGGGGCGACAAGTGGGAGTCCACCGTTGTACCCGTCGCACTCTCCTGTGCGCTCCTCCTCTATCCGACAGTTCTGACGATTCTCGAGGGACCACTCATTGGACTTCGCAGATGGCGTGAAGTCCTGCAACTGATGTCCCTCCGTGTTGGTTCGCGCCT
>VHDM01000185.1 GCA_016876055.1 Verrucomicrobiota bacterium | reverse complement strand
TTCATCATTTCTGCAAAACGTTCGCGCGTCATCCCCTTCAGCCCCTCGGTGTTGAGGTCCTCAAAACGGGGCACCCAGCCAATCGAACCTTCCCGTGCATCGCGGTGGCCATGACAGCGGCCCACGATCCATTCCAGCACCCGCATATTCTCGCCAAAGCCCGGCCAGTAAAATTTCCCGTCCGCATCCTTCCGGAACCAGTTTACGTGGAAGATCCGCGGGAGAATCTTGATATGCTTTCTTATCTCCATCCAGTGATCGAAATAGTCGCCCATGTTGTAGCCGCAGAACGGCAGCATCGCCATGGGATCGCCCCTCACCTGGCCGTGGCCGCCCACCGCCGCCGCCGTCATCTCCGAACCCATCGACGCCCCGATAAAGACTCCATGGAACCAGCTGAAGGCCTGAAAAATCAGCGGGATGGTCGAGGCCCGGCGACCGCCGAAGATGATGGCATTGATGGGGACGCCTTCCGGATCGTTCACCTCAGGCGCAAGGGCCGGATTATTGGACATCGGGGCAGTGAATCGGCTGTTGGGATGGGCGGCCTTCTCCCCACTCGCGGCATTCCAGGGATTTCCCTTCCAGTCGATCAAGTTGGGCGGGGGCGGGTTGTCTTTCCCCTCCCACCAAAGATCGCCGTCCGGAGTCCGTGCCACATTCGTAAAGATGGTGTCATGGGACATGATCTTCATCGCGTTGGGGTTCGACTTCTCGTTGGTTCCGGGGACCACCCCGAAATAGCCGTTTTCCGGATTGATGGCGTGCAGCCGCCCGGTCGGACCCGGTTTCATCCAGGCGATGTCGTCCCCGATCGTGGTGAGTTTCCAACCCCGGTAGGAGGCCGGCGGGATCATCATCGCAAAATTGGTTTTTCCGCAGGCGGAGGGAAAGGCCGCCGCCACATAACTCTTTCTTCCGTTCGGCTCCTCCACCCCCAGCACCAGCATGTGCTCCGCCAGCCACCCCTCATCCCGACCCAAAAAGGAAGCGATCCGCAGGGCCAGACACTTTTTTCCGAGCAAGGCGTTGCCCCCGTAGCCGGATCCGACGGAAATGATCTCATTGGCCTCCGGAAAGTGGGCGATGTAACGGCGCTCGGGATCACAATCCAGAACCGAATGGGTACCTTTATTGAAGTTGTCGGAATTGCCCAAATGATCCCACGCCACCTTCCCCATCCGGGTCATGATCCGCATGCTTAGGACCACGTAGATGGAATCGGTCAGCTCCACGCCCACTTTGGCCAACGGCGAACCGGGCGGGCCCATCAGGTATGGGACCACAAATAACGTCCGCCCCTGCATCGCGCCGGAGAGCATCCCGCGGAGCTTTTGGCGCATTGCCTTCGGCTCCATCCAGTTGTTGGTTGGGCCGGCTTCTTTTTCCCGGCGGGTGCAGACGTAGGTGCAATGCTCCACCCGGGCCAC
>VHDM01000184.1 GCA_016876055.1 Verrucomicrobiota bacterium | reverse complement strand
AACTGGGTGGAGGTTTCCGAGTTTTGGCCGAGCAGGCGCAAGACCCGGCCCCAGTAGAAGGGGGCGACGTAACGGATGACCGGAGCGTCCTCCGGCAGCTTGGCGATCTGGCGGGCATCGGCGTAGGCGTCATCGAGATAGCCGGTGCCGTCCACCAGTTTTAGCTCGAGGGCTTTCTGGCCGGAAACGATCCGGCCGTCGGCAAGGTCGCCCGGCAACTGGCCGGGATCGAAACCCCGTTCCTTGGCAACCGTCGAACTGAACCGGTCAAAGGTCTCCTGGATCATGTCCTGCACCAGTTTTTTCTCCTGTTCGGTGGCCGGACGGGTGGGGTTAAGGAGATCCTTGAGAGCGCCACTTTTGAAGGTGAGGGCTGACACGCCGATGATTTTGGAAAGGCCCTCAAAATTCAGGGTCTGCATGATCACCCCGATGCTGCCGGTGATGCAGAGGTCATGGGCGATGAGATGGGAACCGCCCACGGCGGTGTAGTAGCCGCCCGAGGCGGCGACGGAGTCCAGATAGACAATCACGGGCTTGTTTTCGCGGGTGAGGGCGAGCTCGCGGTAAAGGGTGTCACTGGCGGTGACCTCGCCTCCGGGGCTGTCGATATGGACGACGAGGGCGGCGACGGAGTCGTCCCCAGCGGCTTGGCGGATCTGGAGAATCAGATCGTCCACCATGCTGGCGCCGATTTTTCCGGGGATTTCCTGGGCGATCAGGCCGTAGAGCTCGATTTTGGCGATGCGCTGGCCCTGGGAATCATCCCCCTCGACGAGTTCCTCCTCAAAGACCGGGGCGAGGTGAACGAAGTGAGTCTTGGGAATGATCTTCGTCTCCTTGGAGAGGAAGAGGAGGTTGGCGGCCAGACTGGTCCCGAGCAGTATCAGTCCGATGAAGAGGATGAAACGGGAGCGTCCCATAGGGAAAAGGATGGGGCAGAACGGCGACTCCCGCAAGGGCACCTGGGACCGGGTGATGGAGGTGGTCCAACGCAAGTGGAGGCCAGGAACGCGGTTGGCGGCGGGGCTTTCCGGCGGGGCAGACAGCGTGGTCCTGGCGGAGGCCCTTCATCGGCTCGGGGCGAAGCCGATCGTCTTGCATTTTAACCACCGTTGGCGCGGGAAAAGTGCAGAAGCGGATGCGCGGTGGGTGCAGGCGTGGGCGCGGGCACGAAAATTAAAAACGGGGCTCGGGCGGGCGGGTAAGGCGGGTCGGACGGGAGAAGGGGAAGCGAGAGAAGCCCGGTGGAAATTTTTTGAAAAAGCAGTGAAAGCGGTCAAGGCCCGGGAGCTATGGCTGGCCCATCAGGCGGACGATCAGGCGGAGACGGTGTTGATGCAACTGTTGCGTGGGGCAGGACCGGAGGGACTGGCGGGGATGGGGGAAAGTTCCGACCGGGGCAAATGGAGAGTGGTTCGTCCGCTTTTAGGGTTTTCG
>VHDM01000183.1 GCA_016876055.1 Verrucomicrobiota bacterium | reverse complement strand
TTCCACTTCTTGCCTGACCCCTGCCCCCTCCGGCGGCCTTGGACCGCCGGTTTGATTGCTTCCCGATAAAAATTGGGCGAACTTTCCCAAGGCCATGATTTCCAACGAAGCCTACGTGCTGGAGTTGCTCCAAAACGCGGGGGCGGTTTCCCCGGAAGATCTGGCCACCTGCCATCAGGAAGCGGCCATCAACGGTCATTCCGCGCTGGAGGGAATCGTCAAAAAGGGCCTGATGACCCGAGACCAGATCCTGGAATTTGTGGCCAAGGAGAGCGGCATGGAGTTCATCCCGGCCATCGAGCACGTGGACGAGAAGGTGCTGGCCACCATCCCGCCCCCCGAAAGCCGCCGCTACCATGCCCTGCCCATTCAGCGACTCCCCGCCGGTTTGCGGGTGGCGATTCCGGACCCATTGGATTTTGAAACGCTCGACGCGTTGCGTTACCTCCTCAAGACCGACCTTGAGCCCGTGGTCGTCCCGGTGGAAAAAATCGACGAGGCGATCACCAAATATTTCGGCAAGACGGACGAATCCCTGCAGACCTTGATGGCCAACCTGGGCGAGGAGGAACTGCAGGTGAAGGTGGCCGACGCGGGCCAAGGTGAAGGGGAGGCGGAGGAGGGCGATGCCCCCATCATCCGGATGGTCTACGGCTTGATTCTGGAGGCCCACCGTCTGCGGGCGAGTGACATTCATCTGGAGCCGCTGGAAAAGCGGCTGCGTTTGCGGTACCGGATCGACGGCAATCTTCAGGAGATGCGGGATCCGCCCAAACGCCTCCAGTCGAGCATCGTCAGCCGGATCAAGATCATGTCGAACATCAGCATCGCGGAAAAACGGCTGCCGCTGGACGGGCGCATCGCCCTGGCCACGTCCGACGGGCCGACCCTGGACCTGCGTGTCTCCACTGTCCCGACGATTCATGGGGAGTCCGTGGTCATGCGAATTCTCGACAAAAAAAACCTGATGCTGGGCCTGCCGGAGTTGGGTTTCTTTGCCGACGATCAGGCGATCATGGAGCGGGTCATCAACTACGCCGACGGCATCTTTTTGGTGACGGGGCCGACGGGGTCCGGCAAATCCACCACCCTGTATGCGTGTCTCAACACCATCAACAAGCCGGACCGCAAGCTGATCACGGTAGAGGATCCCGTCGAATACCAGCTGCCCGGGGTGAACCAAGTCGCTGTCAACAGTGAGATCGGGATGACCTTCGCCGCCGCCCTGCGGGCAATGTTGCGGCAGGCCCCGAACATTATCATGGTGGGCGAGATCCGGGACGTGGAAACGGCCTCCATCGCCATCAATGCCTCGCTCACCGGCCACCTGGTTTTTTCCACCCTGCACACCAACGACGCGCCCAGTGCAATCACCCGGCTGGTGGACATGGGCGTGAAGCCGTTTTTGGTCTCCTCCTCCATCCGGGCCGTCCTGGCGCAGCGCCTGATCCGCAAAATTTGCCCGGATTGCAA
>VHDM01000182.1 GCA_016876055.1 Verrucomicrobiota bacterium | reverse complement strand
GGGCACCTCGAATAATCGGAATTTGCCGGCAATCAGAGGACATTAAAAATGCCGCTCGAAAAGCGGTGAATGATGCACAGATGCACCCTATTTCATTTGATTGGCAGGATAATTGCAGACTATGGTGTCAGTGTGATGCAACTGCAGCCAGACTGGTAGTGCGCTGGAGGTAGCGGAGAAAGTTGAAGGTGAGATTTTTGAGCCCCCACCAGGCTTCTGTCCTCGCCAGCCCAATTCTTCTGGTCATCTTCCCACCCATCGACATTGTCATGCAGCCAAAGACGTGCTCCACGCATGCTCTGATTGCGGATTTAATGCGATTCAGCTCTTTTGATGCTTCGCTAAGCGGATTGTTGCGAGCCCCCTTTTCGTGAATCAGGCTTTCGAAGCCGCCGAGGCTCAACAGATCCTCAAAGCATTCTCCTGAATAGGCAGAATCTGCCCAGACATAATCATGCTCATTCTCAGGATCCAGGAGCTGTGGGAGCATCTGGCTGTCATGGATATTGGCAGGTGTCACTGCATAACGACGGATGAAGCCATGGTCGACATCGATACAGATACTGTTCTTATAGCCGTAATGGTTGACCCCATTCTTTTTGACCCAGCGGGCATCTAAGTCCTTCTGCCGCAGTCGATCTGGGTTTTCTTCCCAGCCCTCTGGAAGCCTACCTTCTTTGATTTCCTTGTTCTCGTCGCGGGTATTGCGCTGCTTTGGAACAGGAACAAGAGTTGCATCAATGATCTGTCCACCGCGAGCCTGCAGGCCCTGTGATCGCAGGTAGGTCTCAAATAGCTCAAAGAGCTCCTCGATCACCCCGGCTTTTCGCAGTCTCTCTCTGAAGAAGGCGATCGTGGTGGCGTCCGGAATGTTGTTCATCACGCCAAGACCGATAAACTCTTCAAAGGAACGTCTGTCATTGACCTGAAATTCGACCTCTTCATCGCTGAGATTGAACAACTGCTGAAGAATCAGCATCTTGAAGAGGATCAGCGGATCAATCCGCTTTCGCCCCGCGTTACTCCTTCGCTCTTGCGCATAACCTTTCTCAAGAAGTGGTCGAAATGATTCCCATGGGATTGTTTCAGATAGTCGCATGAGTACCGGCTTTTTCTGCTGAAGCTTGGTGGCTCTGTTCTGCTCGTCCCAGAAGCCTCTTTGCCCCACGGCCTGAACTAATCGGATGTTGTGATTATAGCTGGACTAGTCGTTAATTCAAGCCATCTCGGATTTTTCGAGGTGCCCTTCAGTTTTATGGCTCGCAGCTAACGCTTCTCAATCCACCGAGTAAGGACTGCAAGCAATGATTATTTATGCGATTCGCAGGTTTTACAGGGTCGCCATATGAGGATTTACTGATATGCAAATATTCGCTGGCAAAGGAAACTCTGATCAAGTCCCGTTCTTCCCTCCAAGGCGATCTCAATCTCATCAATAAGACTGCTGCGCGTGATGATTGTGCATCGCTGCCGCTTTAGACCGCT
>VHDM01000181.1 GCA_016876055.1 Verrucomicrobiota bacterium | reverse complement strand
TTTTCTCCAAGCCACCGTGGGTTTTGCCTCTCCCCGGTTGGCGTCGGCTCAGCTTTGGGGGCTGGACCGAGCTCGTGATGCAAGGGCAACAAAGCACGCCGGAAAAAGCGAGGCAAGGGGCTTGGGTGTCATAACTTCGCGGTGGGAGGTGGAAAGGGGATAGGCGGGCCAGGAGAAGCCGCGCTCCGTAAGAAGCCGCGGCCGGTTGCATGGCGTCCCAGGCGCCATATGTTCAGGCTTCCCCCGTGCGTTGTTTTTACCATCCGGGTTACTTCTTTCCGCTGCCAGACGAGCATCCGTTCCCCATGGATAAATTCCGGCGAGCCGAGGCGATGATCCGTGCGGCCGCTCCGCAGGGAGTCGAAATCCTGCCGGTCGAACCCTGTCCGGAGGATGATTTGCGGCGCGTCCATTCGGCGGATTATCTCGAGAAGATACGCACCAACACGCTTGATGCGCTCGAAAGCTTCAAGCTCGGTTTACCCTGCGGAGAGGAGTTGCTGACCCGCGCGCGCCTCGAGGTCGCCGGGACCCTGGCCGCGATGCACGCGGCGCTGGCGGAAGGGTTCGCGTGCAACCTGGCCGGTGGCACCCACCACGCGTTCCCCGGGCGTGGCGAGGGTTATTGCGTGCTCAATGATGTGGCCATTGCCGTCCGCCACCTGCAGAGCACGCAGCCCGAACAACGCATCGCGATCATTGATACCGACGCACATCAGGGGAATGCCAATCACGCGATTTTCGCCCAAGACGAGCGGGTTTTTACCTACAGCATTCACGTCGGCAAAAACTATCCCTCGCAAAAAGTGCCCGGCAGCCTGGATGTGCCGCTGCCCCGCTACGTGGCGGGCGCGGAGTACCTGGATCAGCTCAAGGCCACTCTGGCGCCCGCCATGGAAACCTTTGATCCTTCGTTGGTTTTTTGGATCGCGGGGGCCGACCCGCATGTGAACGACCGCTTTGGGCAAATGTGCCTCCAGGATGCCGATTTTCTGCGACGCGATCAGCACGTGCTCGACGTGTTGAAGAAACGCCGTTGGCCGACGGTGCTGCTCTACGGGGGCGGTTACAACCGCGACCGCGAGCATACCGCCCGGCTGCACGCGGACAGTGTGCTGCGAGGTGCGGGCGCCGCCCGGTCATGGTGGAAGGTGAAAAGGGGCCGGCGGCAAAAAAACGGGACCGGGAAGGCGAAGGCGTACGAAAACGGAAAAAGTTGAAGCGGGCCGCATCCAAAGGCGGTTTGGGTGCTCGAATTCTGGGCGGGGGCGGGCTGGTGGTTGAGGACGATTCCGGCCTGGTGAAGGCGATGGCCTGCGATCCTAGCCGGAGGCTCTCGTTCCGATCGGAAACAAATCTACAAAAGAGTCGGGGTTAGGACTGTATTTGTCCCAGGGGGGAGGCCAGCGTGAGGGCATGAACAAGATGAAATCGATCGTGATGGCGATGGTGCTGGCGGGAAGCGTGGGGTGGGCGGAGGACGAAGACAGTGACACGGTGGTGAACGCGATCAGCA
>VHDM01000180.1 GCA_016876055.1 Verrucomicrobiota bacterium | reverse complement strand
GGCTTAGTCCTGCTGCACGGTCACCGGCACTCGACCGTCCAAGAAACGAACCACCAAGTTCTGCTGTCTCCTGGCGCTGGCGACGTTGCGGATCAACTTTCCGTCTTCGGAGTGCACCATCGTGTATCCCCGCCGCAGGGTCTCTTGCGGGCCCAGCGCCCGCAACCGGTCAACCGCCCCTTTTAACCGCAACCCGCGTTCCGCCACTCTCCGCTCCGGCCGCAACGCCATCCACCGCTGCAGCAGCGCCCTGGCCAGCCCCAGGCGATGTCGCCAGGCGTTGCCCAGCCCCCGTTGCAACTGCAGGCCCAGTTCATCCACCCGCTGGGCGCTCCTTTCCACCATTTTCCGCGGCTCGCGGAACACGTAACTCGTCGCCAACTCGGCAACTTTTCGCTTTTTTTCTTCCAAGAGATCCCGGACCCCGACCGCCAGCCTTTCCTCCAGCCCCCCAACCTCTTTAGTCCACTCCTCGTCCGGACGACTCGCCATCTCCGCCGCCGCCGAAGGCGTGGGGGCCCGCAAGTCCGCCACGAAATCACAAATAGTAAAGTCCGTCTCATGGCCCACCCCGCTGATCACCGGGATCGGGCAAGCGACCACCGCCCGCGCCACGACTTCCTCATTAAAAGACCAGAGATCTTCCAAACTTCCCCCGCCCCGAACCACCATCAGGAGATCGCAATCCATCTGCCCCATCCGGCCAATGGCCTCCGCCACTTCGATTGCCGCACCCTCTCCCTGCACCTTCACTCCGAACACCGTCAGCGCAATGCGGGGACACCGTCGCTGCAGCACCTGGATCACATCCCGCACCGCCGCCCCCGTCGGACTGGTGACCAACCCGATCCGCTCCACAAACTCCGGCAGCGGTCTTTTCCTTTCTTCCGCAAACAGGCCCTCCGCCTGCAGTTTCCGCTTCAAATCCTCAAAACGCTGGTGCAGATCCCCCTTCCCCAAGGGCTCCAGCCCCCGCACGATCAACTGATAGGCCCCGCGTGGCTCGTAGACCGACACCTCCCCATGGGCGATGACTTTCACGCCGTCCCCAGGCTGGAGACCCAGCCGTGAAGCCGATCCCTTGAACAAGGCACACGGAATCTGCGCTCCCTCGTCCTTGAGAGTGAAGTAGCAATGACCCGAGGCCTGCCTCCGAAAATTGGAAATTTCCCCTGCCACCGAAACCTCCCCCACCTGCTCCTCGAGCAGTTCCTTGATCCGCACGGTCAGCGCGGAAACGGACAAGGGTTCCGGTCGGCTCACCGCGGACGTTGGATCCGCTCGATCGCGGTGGCCTTGCCGGTCGCCTCATCCACATCGATCACCACCCCGTCCACCTGCACCCCGCCCGTGGCGAGGTGCATTTTTACCGGCATCAGGGTCTTGAATCGCTCCACAATGGATGACTTTTCCCGGCCAATCACCGAATCATGCGCCCCGCAGAATCCCACGTCCGTGATGTAGGCGGTGCCCCCGGGCAGGAGTTTCTCGTCCGCCGTCTGCACATGGGTGTGGGT
>VHDM01000179.1 GCA_016876055.1 Verrucomicrobiota bacterium | reverse complement strand
TGGGCTTGTCCCCTTCCGTGAGACACGAGTCTAGACACTGTCGGCTGCCAGGCGGAAAAAGCACTGGACAGCCAGCCTTTGTTTTAGCAGAATCGCTGTAGTGGGAGAGACGGAAGCGAGCTCTGCTGGAGAGCAACTCGCCGAGGGATCTCCACTCGAAGACTCGTCAAGACGAGACTCATCGCGATGTGACCTCCCGGCTGACCGATCTAGCTGGGCGAATGGACGGCCATAACGGGAGGCGTCCAGGACCCCGGCTTTTCGATCTCGGATTGATAGATCTTCGTGGTTCCTTAAAAACTCACGCCGGCACGGACATGGTTGCTGTTAAAGCATCGAATTCAGCCGGTGGACGATAGCCAAGAGCCGAGTGCAATCGTCTCTTGTTGTAAGTGGTTTCCAGGAAGGTACCGATGCGTCGCCGCGCATCGGCAATGTTGCGGTACTCCTCGCGGTGGACCTGTTCGTGCTTCAGAGTCTTCATGAAACTCTCGGCCCGGGCATTGTCATACGGGTTGCCCTTGCGGCTCATGCTGATGCGGATCTCGTGATCCTCCAGGATTTTCGTGTAGTCCGCGCAAGCGTATTGCACGCCCCGGTCGGAGTGATGGATCAGCCCCTGCGGCACTTCGCGTTTGCTCAGCGCCATCCGTAGCGCGGCCACGGCCAGCCTGGCCTCCAGCGTTCTCTCCAGGTTCCAGCCGATCACCAGACGTGAGTAGGCGTCCAGCACAACGGCCAGATACACAAATTCATCGGCCAAGCGAATGTAAGTGATGTCGGCTACCCAGACCTGATTCGGCTGGCTGGGAACGAAGTTGCGCAGCAGGTTGGCGTGCACCGGAAAGGTATGTTTGGAGTCGGTGGTCGACTGGAACTTGCGCTTGCGAATACACAGCAGATTGTCTTCGCACAAAATCCTGCCCACGCGTTTGTGATTCACTTCCCAGCCTTGCCGCTTCAACTCGGCGGTGATGCGCGGGCGTCCGTATGCCGGATGCTTGAGGGCGATCCGCTGGATGGCGTCGCGCAGATCGACATCGCGCACGGCGGGCACCGTCTCGGGGTCGAAGCGATAGTAAGTGGCCCGGCTGACGCCGGCCAAGGCCGTCATCCGCGCCAGCGTCATCGTGGCACCCCTTTGCTGTTCTTCCCGGATTTTCCGGCAGAGAGCGGATTGACTGTCTCCGCCTGCGACCTCCGCAGTTCTTCGATCTGTCGCAAGCAGCCCTTTAAAAAATCAATCTCCATGGCCTGCTGGCCGATCTTGCGTTCGAGCTCGGCGACTTGCGTCTCCTCGCCACGCCGCCGACCTTCCCCGGAGAACGCCGAGTTTGGGCGCTCCTCGAACTGCCGCTTCCACAGATGCAGCTGGTTGGGGTTCACTTCCAGTTCCCGTGCCAGCCGCGTCACCGAATAGCCGCCTTGCAGCCGCTTCACCGCCGCTACCTTAAAATCCCGCGTGAACTTCCTTCGCGTTTCAGACATGACTCAAATTCTCCTCGTTGGAATTTTCTGAGTCTAGTCTCGTGTCTCACTTTTGGGGACAACTCCA
>VHDM01000178.1 GCA_016876055.1 Verrucomicrobiota bacterium | reverse complement strand
TGTTCTATCTCCGTCCGCCCCGATCCTCCGCCACATGAGGCGCCTTCTATTTTTCCTTTTTTTCCTGACGGCAGCCGAGGGCTCGCGCGCCGGGGTTACTTTGGCCGCCCAGGACCGCGCCTACGACACCCTGGCCATCCAACATCGGGGCCGGGTGAAGCCCTGGTTCGGTTTCACCCAGGAAATGACCGCCTCACTTACCGGCCGCACCAAAGTTTCCGTTCCGGAGCACGGCCGGCTCGGCTCCCGCCAGTTCATCCTTTCGCTCTGGCAACATCCCGAGGGATGGGAGGAGCAACCTGTCATTCTTTTGGACAGTGCCGCCCTGCGGAAAGAAATTGGCCTGGAGGGAGAAGGGCGCTTTTTTAGCTTCCGGCAGCTCAGCGAACTTCCCCGCCTCGGCCAGCTGGCTGCCGAAGCGGAGGCCGCCCGGGCCTCCGGTACGTCCATCCCGGGTACCCCGCTCGCATCCGCCGCCCAAGCCGTGCGAATGCGCTTGGCGATTTTTTCCTCCCTCCGTTCCGGCGAAGCCTTCCGGATGTTGCCGCCCCCCGAAGGTTCCCGGCCCGAGGCTGCCTGGGCCCCACTGCCCTTTCAGCCGGCAGACTCCATCCGGGAACTTCAGGCCCGGGGAGATTTCTCCCGAACCAAGCTGGCCGCAGAATCCTTTTATTTTGTCTTCCATCCCTTTCGCTGGGCCTGGGTGGCATGGCTCCTCGCCGCCATTTGCCTGCTGGTGGCCGGGCGGGCCGCCACGGGATGGGGACACCGGCTGGGTTGGCTCTTTGCCCTGTCCGGAGGGGTCCTGCTGGTGGGCGGCTTTGCCCTGCGGATCTGGCTCTCCGGCCGCCCTCCCGTCACCAATATGTATGAAAGTATCCTCTGGGTGGCCTTCGCCGCCGCCCTTTTTGCGCTGATTTTTTCCTATCGGCATCGCTCCTCCACCTACCTCCTGGCGGCGGCCCCCGTCGTCATCCTATGTCTGATCGCCTCCGATCTTCAGCCGGCCGTCCTTGATCCGGCCATGAATCCATTGGTTCCGGTTCTGCGCAGTAATTTTTGGCTGACCACCCACGTTCTCACCATCACCCTCAGCTACGGGGCCTTCGCCTTGGCCGCCGCCCTCGGTCACTTCCTCGTCATCGGCGCCATCCGGAAAAATTCCCTTCTGCCCAACGACGATCCCGGCGTCCTTCACCTCTACCGCTCGCTCCAGATCGGGATACTTCTGCTCGCCGTCGGCGTCATCCTTGGCGGGGTCTGGGCCAACTACTCCTGGGGGCGTTTCTGGGACTGGGACCCGAAGGAAACCTGGTCCCTGGTCGCCTTCCTCTCCTATGTCGTGCTGTTGCACGGACGACTCGCCGGGTGGTGGACGGGCTACGGGCTGGCCGTGGGCTCCATCGCCGGCTTCCTCACCATTCTCATGGCCTGGTACGGCGTGAACTTCGTCCTCGGCAAGGGCCTCCACAGCTATGGCTTTGGCGCCGGCGGCCAGTCCTTGGTGGGGACCTTCGCCCTCATCGAGATCGGCTTCATCTTCTTCGCCCTGCTCCGCCGCCCCCG
>VHDM01000177.1 GCA_016876055.1 Verrucomicrobiota bacterium | reverse complement strand
TTCCAGTCCTTGCGGGACGGGCCGTCGACGGTCTTTTGCGTGGCCGTGTAGCTGTGGACGGTGGTCATGAGGCCTTCCTCGATTCCGAAACCTTCCTTGAGGAGGACGTGGACCACGGGGGCGAGGCAGTTCGTGGTGCAGGAGGCGTTGGAGATGATGTGGTGCTTGGCCGCATCGTACTTGGTGTGATTGACGCCCATCACCACGGTGATGTCCTCACCCTTCGCGGGGGCGGAGATGATGACCTTTTTGCAGCCGGCGGCGATGTGGCCTCTGGCCTTGTCGGCTTCGGTAAAAAGACCGGTGGATTCGATAACGAAATCGATCCCCAGGTCTTTCCACGGGAGGGCGGCGGGGCCTTCCTTTACGGCGAGACATTTGATTTTATGGCCGTCGACGACAAGGACGTCGTCTTCCGGGACCGAAGGGGAGGACTTTTCGCTCCGGACCTCCCCCTGATAACGGCCTTGGACGGAGTCGTACTTGACCAGGTAGGCGAGATTGTCGGCAGGAACGAGATCGTTGACCGCCACCACGTCGAATTTTTTACCCAACAGACCCTGCTGGCAGAGGGCCCGGAAGACCAGACGGCCAATCCGGCCGAAGCCATTAATTGCGACTTTGTGTTTGGTAGCCATAGAGTTAAGCCGAAAACCGTAGCGAAACCAGTGACCCCGAGTCAATGCGATGCCGAGATCCGGTCCACGTGACAGCATCGGTGGATTGAGAAAAGATGGGGATCCAGGCCCTGGGAAACCGTTACCCCTGCCCTTGGCCGTAGCGGGGCGTAGCCCTGCGGATGTCCCACCCCTCCCACGATGATGCGGGCATGAAAATAAAAATATATTTTTGGTTCCTGATTCTGGTGGCGGGCGGTGCGGGGCTGGGCAGGGGCGAGGAGGAACCGGATCTGCTGGACCAGCCCGAAAAGCCGGAATGGCAAAAAGTTTGGGAGGCAAGAAAAGCCCGCGAGACCCGGGAGATGGAGGACTTTGTGGGGGCGGTCTATCGTGGCAACGGGGATTTTGTCCTGGTGGATGAGGGTACGGCGGTGGGAGCCGGCGGGGCCATTGTCCGGGCTGGGGACACCTTTTTAACGCCCCAGGGGGCCTACGTGAAAGCGGGGGACAGTTATTTGCGGCCCGACGGCGGAGCGGTGGTGGATGCGGGAGGCTCTTTTGTTTCGTGGGATGGGACGATGGTGCGGGCCGGGGATGTGTATGTGGGCACGCGCGGAACCAGTGTGGTGGCGGGGGCGACGATTTTAAGGAACTTTCGCGAGAAGCCCGGTTGGGGCAGCCGATGACGATCCGGGGGATTTCCCACCGGTCCGGGATCGGGGGTGGCAGGCGGCCGCCGATCCCATCGGTTGGCGGAGGAGGCGGGGGCGAAGGGGAGACGGTGTTTTTTGATGATGGTCAGGTGAGAGTCACGGCATCGACACTCACGATCGGGCCACCCTGGAATAAGGTTTTTGCGATTTCGCAGATTTGCGGGGTGACGTACGGGAAAAACCGGTCCACCGAGCTGTCCAATGCGATCTTCAAGCTGGTGGGGACGATTCTGAT
>VHDM01000176.1 GCA_016876055.1 Verrucomicrobiota bacterium | reverse complement strand
GCCACATCCTCCTCCAAGTGAATCCGCACCAGCCGGATTTTTCTCCTGGCCTGGGCCTCCTCCGTCTCCTGCAGCTCCTTGGGAAACTGGAAGGGATCCAGCCCCACGCTGCCGCCGGCGCAGAGCGGATCTTCGTACTGGCTGATCTGGTAGTTCTTGGGCATGTCCGGATAGAAATAATTTTTTCGGTCGAACCGCGCCACCGGTGCAATCCGGCAGCCCAGCATGAGTCCCGTGAGGATCGTCTTGCGGATGGCCTCCTCGTTGGGCACCGGCAGGCTCCCGGGCAGACCCAGGCAGACCGGGCACACGTGCGTGTTGGGGGCATCCCCGTATTGGTTGGCGCAGCCGCAGAACATCTTCGTGGCGGTGCGCACCTGGCAGTGCACCTCCAGCCCGATCACCGCCTCCCATTTTCCGTCTGCGCTCACCACGACGGCATCCTTTTCCAGAAGTCGTGCGACTGCTCATACGCGTGCGCCGCCTGCAACATCTTCTCCTCGCCAAACCGCGGCCCGATCAGCTGCAACCCGATCGGCAGGTTCGATTTGGTGAATCCGCAGGGCAGGGAGATCCCGCACGTGCCCGCGAGGTTCACCGAGATCGTGAACACATCCGCGAGGTACATCTTCAGCGGATCCTGCGTTCGCTCCCCGAGTTGGAAGGCCGGCTCGGGGCTGGTCGGCGTCAGCAGCAGGTCGCAGCCCTGGAACGCCTTTTCAAAATCCTGCCGGATCAAGCCCCGCACCTTCTGGGCCTTGCGGTAGTAGGCGTCGGTGTAGCCGGCGCTGAGGACGAAGGTGCCCAGGATGATCCGGCGCTTTACTTCCGGCCCGAATCCCTCTTCCCGCGTCCGCTGGTACAGGTCGAGCACGTCCCGGGGGTCGGCCGCCCGGCGTCCGTACCGCACCCCGTCAAACCGGGCCAGGTTGGCCGAGGCCTCGGCCGTCGCGAGGATATAATAAACTGCGATGGCCGATGGGGTGAGGGGGAGGGAGACCTCTTTGATCTCGGCCCCGTTCTTCTGGAACCAGTCAGCCGCCGCCCGCACCGCCTTCTCTGTCTCCCCGTCCATCCCCGGGATGAAGTACTCCTTAGGCAGGCCCACCTTGAGGCCCTTGACCGAGTTCATGGGCTTGGAAAGGAACGTTTCCGGGGAGCGGGGGTCGGTCGTGTTGTCCCGGGGATCGTGCCCGGCCAAGGAAGATAGCAGGAGGGCGGAATCCTCCACCGTCCGGGTGAGGGGACCGATCTGGTCCAAGGAAGAAGCAAAGGCCACCAACCCATACCGGGAGATCCGGCCGTAGGTGGGCTTCAACCCCACACAACCGCACAGCGCCGCCGGTTGGCGGATCGAGCCACCCGTGTCGGAACCCAGGGCCGCCAACGCGATCCGACCCGCCACCGCCGCGGCCGACCCTCCCGACGATCCCCCCGGAATCCGCGAGCTGTCCCAGGGATTCCGCGTCACCCCGAGGGCCGAGTTTTCCGTGGAGGAACCCATCGCAAACTCGTCCATGTTGGTCCGACCGAGGAAGACGGCTCCCGCCTGACGCAACCGGGCCACGGCCGTGGCGTCGTACGGCGC
>VHDM01000175.1 GCA_016876055.1 Verrucomicrobiota bacterium | reverse complement strand
ACAAACACCGGCCACGCCGTCACCGTCAGGATCACCGCCCACAGGAGCGGGCCGAAAAAAGGCCGCAAGATATTCAGGCAGGCGAATCCCAGCAGGGCGAGCGACACTCCCACTGCCACCCTCTGCAACATGGGATCATGGATCCTCATATCTCCAGCTTGGCGGAATCCCGCTTTTTGTCACTCCATCCGGGAGTCCTCAAATCAACCCGCCGGGACATCGGGCCCTGCCAAAAGGGAGCGGGGAAGGTTCCGCCCTTCGGACGGGCCGCCCAGTTAGTCCTCTGTCCTTCCGTTTAAGCTTAATCTTTTTTCCGTCTTCGCCCCCAGCTCTCTCAACTTGTCCGCCGTTCCCAGAATGTTGCCCTTTTTTTCCGAAAGCTTCTTCACCGCCGCCTCATGCGCTTCCCTGGCCTTCTCCAGCGCCGCCCCGGATGTCTGCAGATCCTCCACGAAGTTCACGAGATCGTCATGCAACTTTCCTCCCAGCCGGGCAATTTCCTGCACATTTTTGTTTTGGCGTTCAATTTTCCAGACGTTGGCGATCGTCCGTAGCGTCGCCATCAGCGTGCTGGGCGTGCTGAGCACGACCCTTCTCTCAAAAGCGTACTCCAATAGATCCTTATCCGCCCGCAGCGCGGCCCCAAAGGCCGGCTCGATCGGAATAAACATCACGGTGAAATCGGGCGACTTGCCCGGTAACAAGTCCGGGTACGCCTTGCCAGAGAGATCGTCGATAAACCTCCGCACCGCCACCCCATGGGCCTTGAGGCACTTCTCCTGTTCCGCCGGATCGGTGGCCCCGCAAAAGGCGTCGTAGTCCACCAGCGGCACCTTGCTGTCCACAATTACCGCGCGGTCCTCGGGAAGAAAGATCACCGCATCCATCCGCTTCCGGTCGGCCGACTCCTGGGTTTTGTATTCCCGGCCCTTTTCCAAACCGGAAATCTCCAGCGTCTTTTCCAGAATCATCTCTCCCCATCGACCCCGGGCTCCGGAATCATTCTTCAACGCATGGGTGAGCCGATGCGTCTCCGTACCCAGCTGGGTGCTCATCGCCTGGATCTGTTGGATCTCCCGGCGGAGATCGCTCTGCATGCCCGTCTCCGCGGTATGAATCTCGTCCGCTCGCTTCCGGAAATCCTCGATTCGCGTCAGCAACGGCCGCAGCTCGTTCCCCACCTGGAGTCGGTTGTCCTCCACCAGTCGGCGCGTTCCCTCTGCCACCAACTGAGTGGCCATCGCCCGCATCTCGTTCTGTAGTTTTACCGCGAGTTGTTCTTTCTCCTGCTTGGTCTCGGCCAGAGCCCGCTCCGCTGCCTGCCTTTCCGCCCCCGCCCGGGCCAACCCTTCCCGGGCCGTCTGGCCGTGGGCCTCCGCCTGCTGTCGTAGCCGTTCCGCCTCGCCCGCCTGGCTGCGGAGCGCCTCCGCTTCCCCGCTCGCCCGGCCCAGCCGACCTGAAAAATAGGCATAAGCCAGTCCTGCTCCCACCAAGAGCCCCACCACACACGCAACGACCGCTACCATGGTGCAGAGAGCCTCTGAGTTGGAAGGATTAGGTCAAATCCCATCTTCATATCGTGCTCCATA
>VHDM01000174.1 GCA_016876055.1 Verrucomicrobiota bacterium | reverse complement strand
CTCGATGGCTTTCCCCGGCATCCGAAAATGCACCCCTGCGGCGTGGTTCTTTCCGGACCACCCATCACCGCCCTTAGCCCCGTCTTCCCTTCCGCCTCGGGTTGGCCCGCCACTCATCTCGACATGCACGCCGTTGAGGCCCTCGGCCTGGTGAAGATGGATATCCTCGGCCAAGCCGGCCTTTCCGTCTTGCGCGATGCCTGCACCTCCCTCCGCGCCCGCGGTCTCGATGCCCGCTTTGGCGTCTCCGCCGAGCCCCTCGCCCCCAGTCCGTTGACCGCACCGCCCCAACCAACCCCGAACCTTGATCTCGAGCGACTCGCCCCGTGGCAGGATGAGGAAGTCTGGGACATGGTCGGCTCCGGCGGGGCCCGTGGCGTCCACCATGTGGAAAGCCCGGCCATGACCACGCTCAACCGAATGTGCCGGACACAGGATATTGACTGCCTCATCGCGATCGTCTCCGTAATCCGTCCCGGGGCGGCCAACGAACTGAAAAAAGAGGAGTTCGCTCGGCGCTATCAAGGCCTCTCTCCTGTTCCCTCCGTTCATGATTCACTGGAGCCTGTGCTCCGCTCCACTTTCGGCCTGATCGCTTACGAAGAGCACGTCCTGCAGATCTGTGAGGCGTTTGCCGGGCTCGATGCCGGTCGGGCCGATGTCCTCCGCCGTAGCCTGATCAAACAGGATCTGATCACCGTGGAGCGCCTCGGCCACGAGTTTGCACGAGCCGCCCGGGAGAAAGGCCGAACGCCAGAAGAGGTCGAAAAAGTCTGGAGCCTACTCCTTGGATTTCAGGGCTACGCCTTTTGCCGGGCCCACTCGACCGCCTACGGGGTGGAGGCGTATCAGGCCGCGGTCCTGAAGCGGTATCACCCCAGGGAGTTTCTCGCCGCCGTCCTCACCCACGGGAAAGGCTTCTACTCCCGTCTGGCCTACACGCTGGAGTGCCGGCGACTCGGGATCGATATCCTGCCTCCCGATGTAACGCTGTCCGATTCCCACCGCTTTCTCCCCGAAGTTGCCGGCATTCGGGTGCCTTTGGCGGTCATTCGGGATGTCGGGGATGCCCTGCCCCGGCGAATCATCCGGGAACGGGAGGCTCGCCCGTTTCCATCGCTGATCGATTTTCTGGAACGAATCCGTCCGGACGCGGAGGCGATGGGCTCGCTGCTCCGCGCGGGTGCCTTAGACGGATTTCACCCCTCAAGAACGCGGCTGTTTTGGGACTGGCGCCGTCATGGCACTTTTCGCGGAAAACCAAGCGCAGGACTGTTCACGGATTCCGCTCCGCGCAACGGACTCCCGAAAATCCTGCAGGAGCCGGGACGGATCCAGAAGCTGAAGGATGAAATGGAACTGTTGGGTTTCCCTGCCTCCGGCCATCCGCTGGAGCTTTATCCGGAGATCGACTGGAGCCGTTACGTTTCGATCGCGGAACTGGAGTGCCGCCCGGGACGTTGGATTCGAACCTGCGGCCTGATCGTGGCGGAACGCTCCCACCGGCAAACGGACGGACGGCTGATGAAATTCCTCACTCTCGCCGACCGGAGCGGGATGGTGGAGACGGAACTGTTTGCCGACGCCTATCGGCGCTGGGGAGCGGTCACCGCCCAACATCCCGT
>VHDM01000173.1 GCA_016876055.1 Verrucomicrobiota bacterium | reverse complement strand
AGCCAGTTGCACCGGCGGAGGTGAGCGAGAGTGGATTCCGGAACGACCGGTTGGCGGTCGACAAAGAAGATCCGGGCACCGTGTCCTCCCTTTGGGTAGGCGCGCAACAGTACCGTGCCGAGAAGCGAGCCGTCGCCGGCGCCGAGGTCGGCCAAGGAGGCAGGGGGACGGGCGGGAAAGTTTCCCGCAAACCATCTTGTCCAGAGTCCGATTTGACCGAGCAGAGGATGAAGTCGGCGGAGATCGCGGCGACTGGCTTGGGCGGCGGGATTGGTCGGGGGAAGAGAGTCGAGGAGTTCGGGGGTGAGGACCCGGGCCTTCACCGGCGCACCTCCAGAAAAGCGCCGAAGCTGGAAAAGCCGGCACCAAAAGAGGCAAGCCACCAGAGACCGTCGGGCACGCCGTTGCGGAGGGCATGGTCGAGAGCGAAGAGGCAGGACGGGCTGCTCATGTTGCCGTGGTGGCACAGGACCGAGGAACTGGGCTCCGTCTGTTGATCGGTGAGTTGAAATTCGCGGCGCAGGGCCCGCAGAACCTCGCGACCGCCGGCGTGCCAGATCCAGCCGCACACCTCGTGGGGCTGTCGGCCGTGATCGGCACAGGCCCGGTCAAACACGGTGCGGGCGTGGCGGGCCGACAGGGAGGGAACCTCGGCGGAGAGAAGGTTGCGGAGCAGGCCGCGCCGATGGTCGAAGCGCAGGTGCTCGCGGTGTTCCGGTGCCGAGTGACGGGCGGAGCCAGCCCAACGGACGGAAGGGCCCTGAGGAGAAGGCTCCGAGCCAAGGACCACGGCCGCGGCGCCATCGCCAAAGAGACAGGCGCTGATCAGGACGCCGGGATCGTCGTCGAGATAACTGGCGGCGGAGCAGATTTCCACGCAGACCACGAGGACCCGGCGGGCGCGCCCGGCTTGGAGTTGGGCGGCGGCTTGGTCCAGGGCCGGGAGGGCAGCCCCACAACCCTGACCAACGAGATCGAGCAAAGAGGCCGAGCCCGGAAGCCGGAGACTTTCGGCGACATAACTCGAAAGACCAGGGCAGAGGTAGCCGGTGCAGGTGGCGACAAAAAGAGCATCGATCTGATCGGCCGAAAGGTGAGCATTTTCCAAGGCATGTTGAGCGGCTCGGGCGGCGAGATGGGGGGCGTGTTTTCGGAAGCGGGCCATCATGGAGTCGGGCCGAAAATCAAAGGCCTCCCGCACTTCGTCCAAGGCGAGGTGGCGACGCTCAATGCCGTTTTTTCCGGAGAGAACCTTGCGGAGAAGGTTACGGGATTTCTCCGTCAAGGTGGCGAAGGTGGGATCCACCTCCAGGGCTTGGAGGACTTCGGCCTGGGCAAAGGAGCGGGCCGGGACGGCGAGGCCAAGGGAGTGGAGGAACATGGTGGGTGGCAGGCGGTCAGTTGAGGAGGAGGATGAAGACTGAAGCATGAAAGGGAGAAGGCAAAAGGAACTAGAGAAGCTTGCGGAGTTGGGGGAGGGTGCGGGTGTTGACGACGTCCTGGGCGCGGAGCCAGCCCTTGCGGGCGACAGTCACCCCGAGGTCGAGAAAACGAAGGTGCGCGGTTTGATGGGCATCCGGGTTGATGCAACAGAGGACGCCGAGATCCCGGGCCTTGTGCCACCAGC
>VHDM01000172.1 GCA_016876055.1 Verrucomicrobiota bacterium | reverse complement strand
AAACCGGGCGCCGATATGATACGCCTGGGCGAGGCCTTCGGGCTTGGGCTGTTCGGCGTAAGAGATGGCAAGGCCGATGGATCGACCCTCGCCGAGCAGGGTTTTGAAAAGCGGCGTGTCCTGCGGGGTGCTGATCAGCAGGATTTCCCGGATTCCCGCCAGCATCAGGACAGAAAGAGGGTAGTAAATCATCGGTTTGTCGTAGAGCGGGAGCAGTTGCTTGGACACGGCCCGCGTCAGCGGCCAGAGCCGCGTCCCCGTCCCCCCGGCCAGAATGATCCCTTTTCGGTTCACGCTGTCAGACATTGTAAATGTAAATTGCTGACGAAGTCACCCCCGGGCTTTGCGGTCTCCTTGCTTCCTTGGAACCGCACCCTGAAATCCAGATTACCGGGAAGAGCCACGCCGCTGTCCGCGATTCTTTCCCGGCGGGCCGGATAACCTTCCGGTCTCCTGACCTTGGCGCTGTTCCGCCAACCGACCCGGTTCATTTTAGGACCTTCTTCGACCCCGGCGGGCCTCCTCCGGCACCCCTTCCAGCGGATGCCGCGCCGTGGGCAGTACCGTGGCCACAGGCACCTCCGTCTCCGAAAGCCTTCCGAGAAACTCCAGCAATACCGCCACCCGCTGCCGCGCCGGCATGATTCGCGTGACCACCGCTTTCAGACCGGCAAAAGCCCCCTCCACCACTTGCACTTCCTCACCCGTGCGGACTTCCGGAGTGATCGTGATCATCTCTTCCTCTCCCGCGGGCACGGCGGACTGCAACTCTCGCACCGCCGAGTCGGGAATCGGGATAATCTTGTTTCCAAAATGGACAATGGTGCTGACGCCCGCACAGTACTGCACCCCGCGGTGATGGGTGAGATAATCAAAGCGGGCGAAGATGTAGGAAGGAAAGAGCGCCTCGACATACCAACGTCGGCCGGTGCGGGTGGCCTTTTGGAAGCGAAGTCGCGGACAAAACACCTCAAGGGCGAAAAGTTTCCGCAGATGGGTGATGGCGATGTGTTCCTGCTTGGGGGCGATCCGCAGACAGAACCACTTAAGATCAGGCCCGTTGCCCTCTTCCAACTTGGCTGGCTCAAAATGCAGGAACTCATCCAGGGCCGCCCCGCTTGAAGGAGTGGGGTCGGTGCCCATGAAAAAACTCTGCCCAAGCCTCTCTTTGGGCACAATGTTCCATCAACCCCCGCGGCAATCAAAAAAAGCCTGCGGGTCGCCCGGACCCGGCTCAGGCCGCCCTTCCCTCCAGCCATGCGGCGCGGGCAGGACTCCATCGCCAGGTCGAATCGACAAGGCAAGCCCCTGGGTTTACAAAACCTTTATGGCCTTGCAGCTCTCCACCAACCGAAGGATCGGCGGGGTTTGCGGCGGACTGGCCGCATGGCTCGGTTGGGATCCCACGCTGGTGCGGATCCTTTACACCCTCCTCACCATCTTCACCGCTTTCTCCGGTCTGATCGTCTACCTGCTCCTTTGGATCATTATGCCCCGCGAATCCCAGGGGAACCAAAGGTCAGACTAAAGCTTCGCCAAGATTTTTTTCTCCAGCTTGACGATATCCCCGGCAAACAGCCGGATCCCCTCCGCCAGTTTCTCCGTCGCCATCGCATCCTCATTCAGCAGAAACCGGAAAGTCTTTTCATCGTTGGCAATCTTTTGGATCGG
>VHDM01000171.1 GCA_016876055.1 Verrucomicrobiota bacterium | reverse complement strand
CCCGTGAATAAGGGCCCCTTGATCGACCGGGAGCTTTTTTTCGGCAATCCGGCTTTGGCCAGCCCGCAAGTATCGCCCGATGGGCGGTGGGTGGCTTTTCTCAAGGAGCGGAACGGGATCCTGAACATTCATTTGGTGGGCTGGGGTGAGCCCCTGGATCAGGCCCGCCCGGCGACGGATGAAAAGGAGCGTCCTCCGGCTGGGTTTACCTGGACGCGGGACAGCCGTTACCTGCTGGTCTCGCAGGATTCGGGAGGGGACGAGAATTATCGGCTACGGCGGATGGATCTGACGGCACCCGCCGATCCGGCCACGGGGTTGCCAATCACGGCGGAGGTGCCGCTCAAGAAGGGGGTGCGGGCCATGGTGATGGCGTTGCCCAAGGCCCGGCCGGGGGAGGCTCTCCTGCTGGTGAACGAGCGGGACGAAAAGTTCTTTGATGTGGAGAAGCTGGAGATCGAGACTCTGAAGCGGACGCCGGTTTGGGAAAATCGGGCGGGATGTGCCGACATCATCGCGGATTTGGACGGGCAGGTGAGGATGGCGTCGCGGATGACGGCGGATGGGGGCACTGAGCTTTTCCGGGTGGATGGAAAGAAGCTCTCGGCGCCGATTTTAAAGGCGACTTGGCGGGAAGGGATCGGCGGCTTTCGTTTTCGGCTGGGCAACCGGACGGCTTATTTGGAGACCAACGTTGGGGAAGAGCATGACCTTTCCTATTTGGCGGAGATCGATCCGAGAACGGGCCAGCTAACAAAACTTGAATCGGATCCGCTGGGGCGGGTGGACATCTCGCGGGCCGCGTTCTCCGAAGCGACGGACGAGCTGGTGGGAACGGTCTATCTGGATGACCGCAAAAGGAACTACTGGCGGGACGAGGGATTTGAAAAAGATTTTCAACACGTACGGGCGCAATTTTCCGGTCAGGAGGTGGGATTGGCGGACATGTCCGGGGATGACCGCAAATGGGTGGTGGTGGTAACCGCAGACACGGATCCCGGGACCTTTTATTTTTTCAATCGGGACGACCGTACGCTGACCAAGTTCGGGGAGACCCGGCCGGACCTGCCCAAGGAGCGGCTCTCCTCGATGACCCCGATCCGGTATCCATCTTCGGACGGTTTGGAGATTCCTGCGTACCTGACTTTGCCGGAGCACCGGGAAGGGAAAAACCTGCCTCTGTTGGTCATGCCGCATGGGGGTCCGTGGGCTCGGGATTACTGGGGATACAATCCCAACGCCCAGTTTTTTGCCAACCGTGGGCTGGCGGTCTTGCAGCCGAACTTTCGGCAGTCGACGGGGTTTGGGAAAAAGTTTTATGCGGCGGGCCGGCACCAGTGGGGGGAAAAGATGCAGGATGACCTGACCTGGGGGGTAAAGCATCTGGTGGCGAAGGGTATTGCCGATCCGAAGCGGGTGGCGATTTATGGGGGAAGCTACGGGGGCTATGCGGCTTTGGCGGGGCTGGCCTACACGCCGGAGGTGTACGCGGCAGGGGCCTCCTTCGTGGGGCCATCCAACCTCTTTACCTTGTTAAACTCGATTCCGCCGTATTGGGAGTCGGTCCGGCGGCAGTTTGACTACTTCGTCGGCAATCCCAGCGATCCGTCGGACCAGGAGCGGCTTCAGCGCCAGTCGCCCTTGTTTTCCGTGGACAAAATGAGGGCGCCCTT
>VHDM01000170.1 GCA_016876055.1 Verrucomicrobiota bacterium | reverse complement strand
TCCATGTATTCCGACATGTCGATCCGGACCATGGCATCCTCGCTGTCGAAAAGAGTGGCGGCGAGGGCGCGGGCCAGCTCGGTCTTGCCGACGCCGGTGGGACCGAGGAAGAGAAAGGAGCCGATCGGGCGTTTGGGGTCCTTCAGGCCGGAGCGGGCGCGGACGACGGCATCGGCGACGGCCTGGACCGCCTCGTCCTGGCCGATGACGCGTTCGTGGAGAATCTTGTCCAGCCGTAGAAGCTTTTCTTTCTCGCCCTCGAGCAGGCGGGTGACGGGAATGCCGGTCCAGCGGGAGACGACTTCGCCGACTTCCTCGGCGGTGACTTCCTCGCGGACGAGCTTGGCTTTGCCGGGTTTGCCTTTGTCCTTCTCTTCGCCGGCGGACTCGGCGGCCTTGAGTTTCTTTTCCAGCTCCGGAAGTTTGCCGTACTGAAGTTCCGCCACCTTGTTGAGGTCGTAGGCGCGTTGGGCGGTCTCGATCTGTTGGCGGATCTTGTCGATCTCCTCGCGGATCTTGCGGGAGGACTCGACCCCGCCCCGCTCTGCCTGCCACTGGGCCTGGAGGGTGTCCCGCTTGGCCTTGAGATCGGCTAACTCTTTTTCCAGAGTCTTGAGCCGCTCTTTGGAAGCGGCGTCTTTCTCCTTCTTCAGGGCCTCGCGTTCAATCTCCAACTGGAGGATGCGTCGTTGGAGGTTTTCCAACTCCTCCGGCATGGATTCGATCTCCGTGCGGAGTTTGGCGGCGGCCTCGTCAATGAGGTCGATGGCCTTATCGGGCAGGAAGCGGTCGGTGATGTAACGGTTCGAGAGAACGGCAGCCGAGACGAGGGCGGCATCCTGGATACGGACACCGTGGTGGACTTCGTAACGTTCGCGCAATCCTCGCAGGATCGAGATGGTGTCTTCCACGGAGGGCTCCTCGACGAAGACGGTCTGGAAGCGGCGCTCGAGGGCGGCGTCCTTCTCAATGTATTTGCGATATTCATCGAGGGTGGTGGCCCCGATGCAGTGCAGTTCCCCGCGGGCGAGCATGGGCTTGAGCATGTTGCCGGCGTCCATGGCGCCTTCGGCCTTGCCGGCGCCGACGATGGTGTGAATCTCGTCGATGAAAAGGATGATGCCGCCTTCCGCTTTCGCGACCTCAGTGAGGACGGCCTTGAGGCGCTCCTCGAACTCCCCGCGGAACTTGGCCCCGGCGACGAGGGCGCCGAGGTCGAGCGCGACGATGCGCTTTTCCTTCAGGCTGTCGGGGACGTCGCCGGCGATGATCCGGCGGGCGAGGCCCTCGACGATGGCGGTCTTGCCGACGCCGGGTTCACCGATGAGGACGGGGTTGTTCTTGGTGCGGCGGGAGAGAACCTGGATGGTGCGGCGGATCTCCTGGTCGCGCCCGATGACGGGGTCGAGCTTGCCCTGGCGGGCGAGGCGGGTGAGGTCGCGACCGTATTTTTCGAGCGATTCGTAGGTGGCTTCCGGGTTGGCGGAGGTGACGCGCTGGCCGCCGCGGACGGTCTGGAGGGCCGAGAGGAGCTTGTCCTTGGTGATGCCGAACTCCTTGAGGATCTTGGCGGCGCCGGTGTGGGACTCCTCGTCAAGGGCGGCGAGCAGAAGGTGTTCTACGCTGAGATACTCATCTTTGAGTTTTTCAGCAGCTTGGGCGGCGCGGCCGAG
>VHDM01000169.1 GCA_016876055.1 Verrucomicrobiota bacterium | reverse complement strand
AAGCGGCGGCACACCCGCGGATTGATTTAGCCTTGGAGCGGAAGAAGCCGGTGGTGCGAACCAGGTTCTGCAGTTCGGGGGAGGGGATTTCGGCAAAGTCCCGGGCCGTCCGGCAGCGGGCAAAGAGGGCGGGGGTGACTTTGTTCACCCGGTCATCGGTGCATTGGGCGGAAAGGATCGTGGCCATGAGGAGCTCCAGCGGGTTGGAGTGGTTCAGCTCACAGTGGGCGGAAGGGTAGGTGCGTTTGAGCTTGGAAACGATCTGGCGAGTTCTGTTCGCGAGGAGTTCGGAGGATCGGGCGGGCACGGTCGATTTGGATTAGGATTTAGATGAAGATGAAGATCAAAAGGATCCTGAAAAATTAAGAAGAGGGGGCGGAGGGGGGAGGGAGGGAGTTGAGGAGTTCGCGGGCCTCGGCGGCGGAAGAGGAGTTGCCGTATTTTTCGAGGAGGGAGCTGACCATCTTGCGGGCGTCGTCGTTCTTCTGCTGGCCGCGCCGGATCTTGGCGCCCTTGAGAAGGCCCTCGGCGGAAAATTCGGGCAAGCTGTCGTAATAAAGATCCACTTTCTGGTAGTAGCCGACGGCCAGATCCAACGGGTCGAGCGGAGGTTTGCCCGCCCCTTGTTCGATCTGCTTGGTGGCGATATTTTTGCCGGCGACCTCTTCCATGCCTTTTCCAAAAGCGAGCATGGCCCGGGCCTTGGTCTCGTTGTCAGCTTTGTTGCTTTCGATCACCTCGGTCCAGAGATCGAAGGCCCCCGGATTGTCCTTGGGGCCGTCGTATTTGCCGGCGGCGGCGAGGGCTTGGCCGCGGAGAAAGTTGGCCTCCTGAAGTTTTTCCGACCACGGATACTCCTTGGCCAACTTGGCGAACTGCTGCTCGGCTTCCTCTTGGCGGCCGGCCTTAAAATCGATCAGACCCAGGCCAAAGACCGCAGAGGCCTGGGCAAATTGTTTGGGATCCTTGGGACCGCTGGCGGGGAACTCCTTCTGAATCCGTTCAAACACCGGTCGAGCCTCTTTATGTTTGCCGGCACCGAGGAGGGCCTGACCGAACCGCTCCAGATCCCGCCAACCGAGGGAAACCTTGGTTTCGGTGGCCTGTTGGTAGGCCTCCTCGTAGAGGCGGAGTGCCAAGGCGACCTGGTTGGCCTTAAAGGGCACACTGGCTTGGGCGAAAAGGATTTGGGCGACGAGACCGGGCTTGGCGCTGGCTTTGGCGGCCAGATCCCGGAACGGCTTGAGACAGTCCTCCACAGGAGCCTCCCCGGATTGAAAACGGAAAAAAGTGACGTCGACCAGTTTGGTTAGGGCATCCGGAACCCGGGCCGGGCTGTATCCTAAGATCGCCTGGGAGAGGAGGTCCGTGGCTTGGTCCAAGGAATCCCGCCACTTCTTCTTTTGATCGTCGGGGAGCTGGGAGTAGGTGCCGAAAGCCTTGGCACGGGTCTCCTCAAGAGCCGCGGATCGTTGCAGGGCTGAGTAAGCCACATCGGAGACAGCGGCCGGAGGAGGTGAAGTGGTGGCATCCGGATAAAGCTCCTGGAACAACTCAAATGCCTTTCGATAGGCGGCGATGGCCTGGACCTCATCCTTGGCTTCAGTAAACGCTCCGCCCCTGGAGAGGTAGACCCCGATATTCCGAGGTTCCTTGGGGAAGTTTTTCAGCTGATCCTCCTGAGCCGC
>VHDM01000168.1 GCA_016876055.1 Verrucomicrobiota bacterium | reverse complement strand
TGCGGCTGGGTTTGGAAATTGTTCCAACCAGTACGCATGTGAAGCGGTTTGTCCCAAGAAGATTTCGGCTGATTGGATTGCCCGGATGAACCGGGACTACGCCCTTTCCGTAGCCCAAAAGCTCTAGGCACTTTGGGGGCAAGGTTGGGTTCGATCCCGACTTTTGTAATCGTGAATAATATATAAATTGTTAATTATCAATGCTTTAAGAGTTTAGAAAGAACCAGCAAAAAATCGGTAATGTGCTAGTTTTCAAAAAGATGCGTGCAATGCGGGGCTTCCTCCTCCGTGTGACTGGCCCGGGAAAAACTCTCGCGCCGCGTTTGATCTTTGCATTGGCCGTTCTCACGGTTTTGGGGACGCCGCTGGTTTGGGCCAAACAAGGTGCGGAATTTCAGATGTCTTTGGGCAATCCGGACGGTGCCACCAATAACGCGGTCTACCGGACGAAGTACCTGATTCAAAAAAGGCAATATGCCCTTTCCTATAATGATGAGACCCGCCTGCCGAACTGGGTGAGTTGGAGTTACACAACCAGCGACACTGGTTCGCAAGACCGAACGGATGCATGGGCCGTGGAGGAATTGCTACCCGCCGGTTTTTTAAAAGTCGGCACGGCCACTTTCGGCACGCCGTGGGACCGCGGACACATGTGTCCCTCCGCGGATCGAACCACCAATTACGAGGACAACGCCCAGACGTTTCGCATGAGTAATATCATCCCGCAGCACGCCAACAACAACCAGGGTCTTTGGGCCACTTTTGAGAGCTATACCCGAACCTTGGCCAGTGGCGACAACGAGGTTCTCATTATCACCGGTCCGGCAGAGTTCGGAAGCGCCACCCTTGCGAACGGCATGCGGATCCCGGGCTCAGTCTGGAAAATTGCCGTGGTGGTACCCAATGCTGCCAGCCCCACCCCGGCCAACCAGCGGCTGACAACTTCAGCGCGGGTCATCGCGCTGCTGACCCCCAATACCAGCACAACCGATGGTTTGATCAACGACTGGAAGGCTTACCGCACCTCGGTCGAGCAGCTTGAACAGGTTACCGGCTTGCAATTTTTCAGCGCGGTGGATCCGATCGTGGCCACGTATCTGAAAAATGTGGTGGACACCGGCACCGCCCCGAATGCGCCCACGGTGATCACTTCTTTTAGCCCCGCTTTTGGCCCGATCGGCACAACGGTGACCCTGTCCGGTTACAACTTTGGAACCAACCCGGTGGTGGAATTTGATGGTACGGCCGCCTCCTCTGTGACGCTGGTTAACGCGAACACCCTGACTGCCGTGGTTCCATCCGGGGCCACCACCGGAAATATCACGGTGACCGGCACCGGCGGAATGGACGCGAGTGCCGCCGAATTCACGGTGACAGCCGGCGGAACTTCCCCGACCTTTTCCCTTTCCATCGCCACCTTATCGGGCCTGACAGCGAATGAAGGATCCGCAGGAGCGAGCCGGGTGTACACGGTCAGCGGATCCTCTTTGACGAATGCGCTCACGGTCACCGCGCCGGCCAACTTTGAGGTCAGTCTCAACAACAGTTTCTTCTCCGCCAGCGTAAGCCTGACCCCCGCGACCGGGACCCTTTCCGGAGTACCGGTCTATGTGCGCATCAAGGCCGGCGCGTCCGTAGGTGCAGTCTCCGGCAATGTGACCCATGTCAGCGGAGGAGCCCCCAGCCAAAACCTGGGTGTTTCCGGCTCCGTTGCCTCCAC
>VHDM01000167.1 GCA_016876055.1 Verrucomicrobiota bacterium | reverse complement strand
CTTTCAGCAGAAGATAGGAGTTAGAAGATAGTAATTCTTAGCTCGTACCGGGTTTCGGGTAACGCGTCACTCGTTACCAGCCACCCGCCACCAAGCCTTACTTCAACTTAAACTTAATCTTCAACTGGCGATGCCCTGTCCCCTCCCGCCATCCACTAACCCCCGTTCACGTTCACGTTCACCTTCACGAACACCCGCCCCTTGTGGCCTCTTCGCCTCCCACCCGAGCTCCCGGTATTCCCAATTAATCTTTGCATCTCTCATCGTGACCACGCCGAAACCTTCCCTGGTCCCGTGGTACTCCCCCCGCCACCACTTGCCGGAGACCGCCCCGCCGGTGATGAAGGTGGTGTCCCGCCACCGCAGAATCTCGTTCACGTGCAGGTGCCCCTGCAGCACCAAGTGCAGCCGGTGGCCCGCAAAAGCCTCTAACACCTCCAGATTGTTCGTTACCACCCGATTGGGCGGCCCCGCTTTTCCCTGCCCCACCGTTGCCTGAAAGAAGGACGTTAAAAGCGGCATATGGCAGACCAAAATAATCGGTGTCTCTGGCTTGATCTTCTCCAGTTCCCCTTTCAACCACTTCATTTGCGTCTCATCAATGAACCCGTGGTACTTGAACTCATCGTCCGTGATCTTGAAAGGATCCAGCATCACCACCTGATACCCGCCGACCGGGAAGGACGAGTAGGTCATTTTCACCCCCATCTCCTTCCGGAATAACGCCCTCGGGTCCTTCTCTGGCTGACTACCATCCTCCGGGATCGCTCCCACCAGGTCGTGGTTCCCGATCGCCGTTCGCGCCGGCACCTTCAACTGCTTCGCCAGCGACTCCTGGTACGCCTTCCACCTCGGCATCACCGCCTCTCGGCCCGACTGAAACCCGTCGGTGATACAGTCGCCTCCACAGATCACCAAATCCCCATCCGTCTCGTTGATCTTCCTTGCCGCCAAGGCCATCGCCTCCGGCACGTCCCACTCCGTCCGGGCGTGAATGTCCGTGAAATAGGTCAACCGTAGCGTTTCCCGCGGCCCGGCAGGCGTGGCCCAACTCGCCCGCATCGGAAAACCCAACCCCGCGGCCCCCGCGAGGGAGGCGGCCAGAAAATTACGGCGGTTCATGATCAGGTCTCGGACTTCCTCCTTCTCAAATCGTAGGACCGGGCCCCCAAAGCCACAACCAACACCCCCGCCCACCCCGCCAGCACCTGCGGCTGGGAAAACTTCGTGATTAGGTTTTGGCTGACCGGACTTTGGTACGGCTCCGGTTGTAACCTCGCCGCCGCCGCGTCCCGCCGGCCGATGTCCCACTCCCGATCCGAGGCCTTCAGGCTGTTCCCGAACCATCGTTCCAGGATCTGGTTTTCCCGGTAGGCGATGTTGAAATATTTCACCGCCTCCTCGGCGTTCTTTGGATCCAACGCATCCTCCAGATACCGGTCCCGCCGGTACAGATGGACCCGCAGCTCATGCATGAACGGATCCGTGATCGGTGAGTAGCGCACCAGAAAAGATGCGTAATCCTTCCTATCCCCCGCGATCGCCAGAATCTGCGCGGCTTCAGGGGCACGCTTCTCATCCTCTTGCCTCAACTGCTCAGGCGTAAACCTGGAATAAAATGTTCCGATCTCAGGATCCTCGATTTTATGGCCGTACTCCGTCATCGCCTCATCAAAGAGAAACAGATGCGGCCCCGGAAACAGCACCGGCCGCCACACACTCAGCGTGTTGTT
>VHDM01000166.1 GCA_016876055.1 Verrucomicrobiota bacterium | reverse complement strand
TGGTCGTCAAGGTTCCCTCGCAGACCACCTGATCCGGATCGATCCGCCGGATGGTTTCGTATTTGCCGCCCAGCCAACCTTCCGCCTGTTGGGCATCGAGAACCCCGGTCTGCATCGGGCGGGGCGACGAAAACCCCAAGATTTCACGATGCCGCAAATGAATCCCGTCCTCGGTGGAGAGGTGAAGCTCGGATTCCCCGGAGCGCAGAACTTCATGGACGGTAGGCGCTTTTTCGCGGGCAGGATGCTTCTGAGCCGCGGGAGTGACCGAGGAGGTTTCGTTTTGTGAGACTGTGGCGGCGGGGGCCGGGGGCGGCGAGGGCGGTTGCTGCGTTTGCTGAACCGGCGGGACACAGCCAGCCAGCAGGACCCAGGACAGGACCATGCCTATGCCAGTGGATATAATCTTTGTTTTCGTTCTCATACAGGCCTAGACGAGGTCATCAGGGCTCTCCCGTGCGATTCCAACGGCTGGCCCATTGGCTTTCCCTGGACCGCAAATTCTCAACCTTGATGTTTTCGACGTGTCCATCCACGCACAGCATGTTGGCCCCTCCGCCATGTCGTCCCCTGGGGGCTTCGGTGTCATTGTACGGATCAATCGCCGTATCCCAGCGTCCATCCGAAGTGGTATCCCCGATGGCATACATTTGTGATGGTTTCACGATGTTGGCGATACGTGGGAGGGGGTTGTTTGGGTCGTCGACGCTCGCCCCCAAGCCCCCTGGTCCTGTCCCCCAGTCATTGTAGCCGTAGGAGAACCTTGTGGTGGGACGGAAAGGGGTTTCACCTTGATAGTACCCATAGGACGCGAGCTGCGGATTGCTGTGAGGCGTAGGGGAGGTGTAGGTCACCGGCCACTTGGTGTTTCGATCCTCGGCAGGGCACCAGAAAAGGTCATGGTTGTTACCGAGGTAGGGCCGCAACCGGTGCGGCCAGACAATAATCCCCGACATGGTATGATGGCCGGGAAAAACACCATTGTTTTCCGCCAGATACGAAGAGAGAGCCACCCCCAACTGTTTCAGGTTGGAACTGCAGGCCGCTTGCTTCGCCTTGTCTTGGCCAGCCTTGATAGCGGGGATGCCGAGAGCCGCGAGCAGGCCGATGATCGAGATCACCACCAATAGTTCCACCAGGGTAAAGCCCTTGGGGCGATTTCCCATATCCAAAACTCTTACCCCAGCAAATGCCGGGCGGTGGAGGTGTCTGACGACCCGACGGCCCATCCTGTAAAAACTCAACACGTTCCTTGGGGGCTTGGGAAAAATTAAAAGGAGGGAAGAGTACAATTTGAGTTGAACCTGCAAGTTAGTTTGAAGTTTAGGGCGATCGTGGAGTGGATCCACGTGGCCCTACGGACAGAAAGCGACAGCAAAAGTATGGATGGCCATGATTTCCACATACAAAAATATACCTGAGTTCTATTTCCTGCACATCCCGGAAACAGTCACGCCCATACCCTAAACTGTCATTTATGGTCTCCCAGCCTCACGGTCTCCCTGCTTTTCAAGGTCCTGTCTCCTTTCGGGCTTGGATTACTCCCGTTCTTGATTCCCCTCCCACCGATTTATTGTTTGGCGACCCGAGCGGGGTCAGGCGGCCACGAAATTGTTTCGGACTGACGCCAAAATGTTTCTTGAAGGCCCGGGAAAAAGAAAAGGCGTTCCCATAGCCGACTTGAGTGGCCACGGCATCCTGAATCAGGGCGCCGCGGGAAATCAGCGCCGCCGCCCGCTCCATGCGGGCTTTCCGGACCATATCCTGAGGGGTGGAGTGCTGCATTTTCCAGGTGAGGCGATGCAGAGTCGA
>VHDM01000165.1 GCA_016876055.1 Verrucomicrobiota bacterium | reverse complement strand
CACTTTAGAAACAAGTTCTTATGTGCTCTCCTGAATACAAAACCAAAAAGACTACCTGATCCACCAGAGAGACCAAGAGTCATCTGGTTTCATGAGAAGGCACCCGTACTTATGAATCCTCAAGAACCAAGTAATCCACGCTATAAACTCGCCTTTCACACTCATTTCCATCTTGAGGAATGTCCTGAACCTTATGACTCCTGGATTTGTCTGGATTGGTTAGTCCACAATCAGGTTGCCAAGAGGTTCCATCGCTTGTCCACAAACAACTCCAAAGAGAACAAGGGATTTGTCCTGAAACCTTGGGTCAGAGAACATCATGCCAACTACAACTTTAAGGATTACCACCGCTATCAGAACCATCAGGATGCAGACCTGGTACTTGATGCTGAGAACTCAGACCTGCAGTTCTTTAGAGACTAAATAGTAGGGAGGCAGTCGCATCCCAACCATATGAATCAAACCCTATCCCCTGAAGGCAAATCCATCAATATCTTTTTTGGTAATAAGCACCAGGAGACCTTTGAGGAATTTGAGTCCCTTTCCAAGTCCTTGAGGCGATCCCGCACAGGAACTCTTCACTTCCTGCTGACTCACTACAGGTGGTATGAAAAATACAAACAGGCGATGTTATGAAGATGGAAAAATCATGTATCTGGTATCCGTTAAATACGAAATGCTGCTTAAGGTCGCCAAGCGGAACCGCCTGAGACCAGAACAGTTTCTCAAGAAAGTAATTCAAGCAGGATATGGACAACTCAAGTAAGCAGCAGGTGCTGTCTAAGATTCGGTTCCTGGAGGATCAACTGGTCTCCCTGGATCACTACCTCCCTGAAACCTACGACTATCTGATGCGGGAGTTGGACATTCAGAAACGCATCCTGGCGGAACTGGAGGTTCAGGAGACCTTCGCCGCTATTGACCAAGGGTGTCAGTGAGACGGCAGTTAAAAAGTGACCAGGGAACCTAACCTACAAAGTATTCCATTCGTGTTCAAGAAAATCCCGCCAGAAATCCATCCAGAAATGGGGGGCGAGAAATCGTTATGGCGAAATCCTCTTCACCATCAACCACTCTCCTGGGCGAATCTGTGCTCGTGCCCGCTGGGCAGTTGCCTCCTGCTCAATAAAACGCAGGTATCTCTGCTGGAGCATTTATCAATCAGCAGCGCCACATAATGCTTGCAAGATATACTCTTTTGGACTATAATAAGCGTATAAATACGCAATGAGTCAATGAACAATCTACAGCACAAGTTGCTACGACTGCCGCAAGTAAAAGCAACGACAGGACTCTCCAAGTCCACCATTTATTCTCGTATCGCTGAGGGCACCTTCCCTAAGCAGATTCCGCTTGGACCTCGCCTTGTGGTCTGGGTGGAATCTGACATACAAAAGTGGATAACCGAGCAGGTCTCAGCGGCGAGGGGTTAACACCCCTCTTTTTTTATGCTCATTTATGACGTGAGAGCAAGTCATACCTTCAAACCTTGAGCAAGAAGAGCGTCACACCAAGCGACCATGAATTTTCTTCTCTCTTCAAGCATTTGGGATCGGTCATACGCCTGACGGATTTTGTCCCCGATCACATGTGCCATTTGGCGCTGGATGACCTCAGCGGAGAAACCAAGGACCTCCTGACCAGCGGTTAGTGGTATTGCCCTAATGCCATGTGCTCTTAAGACGGACTTGTAACCCATCCGAATGAAGTGCTGATTGATGGAATAGGGATTGAGATGCCCGTCTCCTCTGCCTCTCGGTGATGGGAAGACAAACTCAGCATCCCCATAAATCTTTCTGAGTGATTCCAGCAGTTCCTTCA
>VHDM01000164.1 GCA_016876055.1 Verrucomicrobiota bacterium | reverse complement strand
CTCCGATCCGCCCGGCTCCCACTTCTTTGACGCTATCCTTCTTCGGGGCGTTGGGAGTCGTCACTTTGGATCAGCCCACCGATCGGGCCCGCACCGTCACCCTGGATTTGCCGGGCACCCTCTCCGTGACCATCCCCGCGGGAAGCCGGACCACCACTTTTACGGTCAGTCCTGCCGGGCTTTATCCCGGAGTTTCCGGCAACGCATCGGTCACCGCGGTCTCGGAAGGCCTCAGCGCCAGCGCGTCGCTGGCCGGCGTGTTTGCGAATCCCGCGGTTCAGCAGGCCGTGGAGGACGCCAATCCGATCCGGGATTTGTTGGGGCAAAACAACAGGAGCTCCTTTTCGTGGTCCAGCGATTCCCTCGCCGAGGGGTATGAGCTGAAGATCGGCGGCGGCCAGACCATTCGCCTGACTTCAAGCTACTATGAGGCGGATGGCAACTTTACGACCGCCAAGGTCCGCTCCCTGGGGGCGAGAGCGGTCGCTCCCGAACAGGATCTGACTGGTTTTGTCAGCAGCAACGACATGCCGGCCGCCGAGATGGTCGCGCTCGACAACTATTTCTACTTCAGTGGCAAACCCGCCGGGATCACCGACGGGCCTTCGGACTTCTTTGTGAATGCGGCGGCGGAGCGGACTTTGGCGCCTTCTGACCATGGGTCGCCTGTCAACCTCGGCATGGCGGAGCAAAGCTACGGCCTTTACACCGCCAAGACCTGGAAAGCGGGTGCGACTCCTTTGATTCCCGCCGATGGTGGGGTGGAAAAGAAAATCTTTTACGGCGATCGGATCGATCTGACCTCCTCCGGTGCTTTTTGGGACGGTCTTTCCCTTTGGGATGGCCGCACCCCACCGGTGTTGGATTCGGAGCAGCGCTGGGCCAATTTCCTTGGTCGGATTGCCGATGCCCCGGACGCGGCCACCCTCGTCTGGGACGACCAGGGAGGCAGCGTGAACGGCGCGGCCGACATCTACCTCGGCGGTCTACGGGAACTTTCCCTGGGTGCCGGCGGGAGGGGCATTGCGATGCAGGGGGCCACGCTGGGGGCCAGTCAAGCCGGCGTGGATCTGACCACCTCTGGCAATCTTGAAATTAAGACCGCCAAGATCACGGGGATCGGTGCATATCTCGCCTTGGAGGCGGCGGGGAAGGTCAAGCTGGGGGCGCAGACGGTGGCCGGGAAGGTTCCGACCGAGACCGAGGCGAAGGAGCAGCAGGTTCGGCTAGAGGCGATGGAGACCTCGGTTGGTGCGCCGGCTGGTGCGCCCCTCAGCATGGCGGTCATCCGCACCGGGGACTCGCTGGAGATGCGCAACGTGACGATCCGGAACTTTGACGGTACGAAACTGGAGAACGTGACCCGCAATGCCGACGGCACCACCAGCCTGAACGGCCGTATATTGATGAGCGGGAGCGCGGTGAAGGATTTCAAGATCAAGGAGCTGGTCGGCGCCGCGGTGAATGCGGACGCCAAGATCCAGATGATGGCGATGGACACGCAGGGAAACCTGGCCGGCGAAATGATGGTGGAAGGCCAGTTGCCTGTGGCGACCAAGCTCGCCAAGCAGCTCGATGCCAGCATCACGGGCCCCTTGGGGGATAAGGCCGTCCACGCTTCCTCCGTCGACCTGGCGGCCAAGACCGTCAATTTCAACAACGCAACGATCACGGCGATGAACGCCATCACCGCCCGGGCCAACACGGTGATCGTGCAGAACTCCCTCATGACGGTGATCCGCTCTTCCGGGGTGATCAACATGTATGTGCGGGAGGGGGCGGTGAACATGGGCTTTGGGACCGTGCGCGACGGCTACGCGAACTTTGCGGGTGCTAACACGTTCCAGTTCGGCTCCGTGGCCTTCAATATTTCCAATCAAGACCAGCT
>VHDM01000163.1 GCA_016876055.1 Verrucomicrobiota bacterium | reverse complement strand
TTGGTTCTAGGAACCGGATTTGTGGTGACCAAGCTTCAGCCAAAAATTTATGAGTCATCCGTCGTCTTGCGAGTGGAAAAGGAAGGCAAAGATTTGCAGGTTTTTCAAGCCAGCTTTGAGGGTTTTGATCCGGTGTTTTTTCAGACCGAATTTGAAATGATCCAGAGCAAGAAGGTTTTGTATCCGGTGATTGAAAAACTCAGCATCGCGAAGCGGTTTTGCCAGGAAATGGAGCTGCCGGACGGCTCGATCACCGACGACCAAGCCTTCCAGCTTTTCCGCAAGACCAAGCTCAAAGTGCAGCCTTTTCGCAATACCAAGCTCATCGAGGTGGTTTGCCAAAGCACCAAGCCTGACGAGGCCGCTTTGTTTGCCAACAGCGTGGCTGACGCCTACGAGGATGTGCGCCGATCTGAAATTACCGGGCGCAGCGACGCGGGCCTCAAAGCCCTTTCGGGTGAGGTGGAAAAGCAGAAGGAATTGGTCTCGGCGGCAGCGGCTCAAGTTGAGAAGCTCCGTCGCGAGCTCAAAATCGACGAACTGCCCGGCTCCACCGCGCAAGTGCAGTCCACGACTTTGGGAGACCAGGAAATCCAAAGAAAGGAGTCCCAGCTAAGCGAATTGCGGGCCGATATGATTTCCCGGAAAGTCCGCTTGGAAAAGGTGGCCGACCTCAGCATTGAGCAACTGGAATCCACCCTCCCGGCGCTCAATCTTGAAGATGCGACGACGGCCTCAACGAAACAGCAGCACCTCCAGGCCCTTCAAAATGTGGCGATGATGCAAAAGCAGGGGTATGGCAAAAAGCATCCGGAGATGCAGGGAGCTCTGAAGGTTGTGGCGGAGCGGAGGGATCAGCTCAACAAATTAGTGGCGGGAATCCGCCGAGCCCTGGACATTGATTTGAAAGTCGCCCAAGCCAAGGTCGAATCTTTGGAAAAGGAGGTGCAAGACCTCCGGGAACGCCTCCGGTCCGATCGAACGGATCGGCTGGCTCCTTACAACGAGGCTCGCCGAGATTTGGAGACCCAAAGCCAGCTTTTGGATGTGCTGACGTCCCGGTATCGACAGCAGGCGGTCGAGTCCAAGATTGAGGTTCGGCCTGTGCAGATTGTCAATCGTGCCGAGCCCGCTGTCCGGCCGGTCAAGCCCAGCCTCAAAATGAATCTGGCGCTGAGTTTGGTGGTCGGCCTGGTTTTGGGATTAAGCCTGGCCTTCTTCATCGAGTATTTGGATACCAGCATCAAAACGATGGATGATGTTGAGCGAAACCTGGGCCTCAGCGTGTTGGCGGTCATTCCCAACGGAGCGAAGTTTTTAAGCCAAGACGACCCGAATTCCCGATTCGCCGAAGGGTATCGAATCCTGAGCGCCAAGCTCAACCTGACCGGCGCCCGGGAAATGGCGCGCACGATCACGGTGCTGAGCGGTGGCCCAGGAGAAGGAAAATCAACGACCGCTTTTAACCTGGCTTGGGTCTGTGCCCAAAGCGGCATGAAAGTCCTACTCATAGACGGCGACGTGCGGCGCCCCTCTATGCATGTGGCCGCAGGAGTGGAAAACACCCTGGGGTTGGGGGAATTTCTGGCCGGGCAAGCCTCCCTGGATGAACTGATCCAGAGCACTAATGTTTCCAACATGGAAATTCTCACAGCGGGAAGTTTGGGTCCCGAGGATTTGGGGGGATTCAGTCGGGCTCGGTTCGGCTTTTTGTTGGAAGCTTGCCGTCCCAATTTCGATGTCATTGTGGTGGACGCACCCCCGGTTTTGGGCATCAGCGACGCCTCTGTCATCAGCCAGGAGGTAGACGTAACGCTCCTCCTGGTTCAGCACCGTCGTTATCCGCGCAACGTCTGCCAGCGGGCCAAACGAGTGATTGATGAGGTCGG
>VHDM01000162.1 GCA_016876055.1 Verrucomicrobiota bacterium | reverse complement strand
CCCCCCTCCGCAGTCAATCCCCGGCGGGTTTTTCGGAAACCGACAGGCGATATTTGTGATAAGCCTCCAAGGTCCAGGGATAGAGCTTTTCAGCGATTTGGCGCATGGCGGAACCAAGCTCGCGGATTTCCAACTGGGCGTGGTCATCTTCCCGCAATTGCAGGAAGTGGATCAGATTGTGGAGGTCACAGCTCACATAGACCTCGGTGAAAATGCTGACCGGCAGAACCATTCGCGCCAGTTCTTTGGCGACGCCCTGTTTCAGCAGGCTTTGGTAGGTGGCGTAGGCGCGGGCGTTACATTCCTTCACCTCCTTGGTGAGGGCGGCGTGATCCAGGGAAGTGGAGACTTGGCTGCCCTGTTTGTTTTTGGCATCGGCCGCCCGCCATTGGGTGGGGACATAGAACTCGTCGGCCAACTCGGAGTAGCGGCCGCTCCACTCGTTGAGGCGGAAGGTGCGGTGCCTGACGAACTGGCGCATGATGAAGATCGGCATCTTGATGTTGTAGGTGATCGAGCACTGTTCAAAGGGGCTCGTGTGACGATGTTTGTAGAGATAGAGGAGAAGTTTCTTGTCCTGATCCTCCCCCTTGCTTGGGCTCTTGTAGGAGATGCGGGCCGCTTCGACGATGCGCAGATCGGTGCCGAGGTGGTCGATGTAACGGACGTACCCCTGGCCGAGGATGGGAATGGTGTGGCCCTTTTCCATGAAGGGAGATTCGAACCCCGCGGGACGGGTCCTGCCGAGAGCAAAAGAGCCCGGGTTCGATTAAGTTGTGAAAAGTTTGAGCTGCTCGCGTAGGCGGACGATTTTTTCGCCGGCCTCCCGCTCGATCCGTTTCCATTCCTCCACTTTTTCCGGAGGGGCTTTGGAAGCCATCTTGGGGTCGCCCAGCTTGGCGGCCTCGCGGGCGCGGGCGGTTTCGGCAGCCGCGATCTCCTTTTCCAAGCGGGCGGTCTCCTTGACGGGGTCGAGCAAGCCTTCGAGCGGAAGGTAAAGGTTCCCCCATGGGGTGGGGGTCATCGGAGCTTTCGGTGGTTGGGCGGTAGGCTCGACGGATCCGCACTGAAGGAGTTTGGCCAAGGTGCGTAGGTCCTCCGGGGAGGGAGGTGTCTTGGCGACCAATAGGTATTTCAACTTGGAGGAGCCGGAGAGGCCGAACTCCCCGCGCAAGCGGCGGCCGGCTTCGGCGGTGGCGTAGCAGGCCTCGGCCTTTTTGGCGTGGGTGAAATCCCACCGAATCTGGCCGGGTTTCGGCCATCCAGAAAACTGGATGCTCCCTTTGCCCAGACCTAGCGTGAGCCAGAGCTCCTCGGTAATGAAGGGCATATAGGGGTGGAGGTAGCGAAGGAGGCGGGAGAGGACGAAATCGGCGGTGGCGAGGGTGCCGGGCCGGGTGGGGGAGGCGGTGTCGGCGAAGTCGGCCTTGGCCGTTTCAATGAAGCGGGCGCAGAACTCGTCCCAGACAAAGCCGTAGAGGGCTTGGGCAATTTGGCTGAACTCATAGCCCGCATACATTATTTCCAGGCTTTTTTCGAGGCGGTCGAGTTCGGCCAACAGGTAGTCGCTGAAGGGCGTGCGTGGATGTTTGGCGGGATCGGCTGAGGGATCGCAAGGGCCCTGCTGCTGGCGGAAGCGGCAGGCGTTCCAAAGTTTGTTGGCAAAGTTGCGCCCTTCTTCGATCTGCTTTTCGTCGTAACGGATGTCGAGGCCCTGCGGGGCGATGCGGAGAAGGCCAAAGCGAAGGCCGTCGGCCCCGTATTTGGCGATGAGATCGAGCGGATCGGGGGAGTTGCCCAGGGATTTGGAAAGTTTGCGACCCTTGGCATCGCGGATCAGACCGGTGAAGTAGACATTGCGGAAGGGCAAATCTCCCAGGTATTCGAAGCCGGCCATGATCAT
>VHDM01000161.1 GCA_016876055.1 Verrucomicrobiota bacterium | reverse complement strand
CCGGATGGTTCAAGCCCCGGACCAAAGCCGCTTGGCCAGAGAAAGAAAGAATCATGCATAAAAACCTTCCATCCCATTTTCCCGCTCCGCGGGATTCGGGGATTCGCGTCCCTCGCTTTTTCATTAAAAAAACTTCGGGCCGCAGGGATTGGCCCCCTCCAACCTGCCCCCGCCCATCCTATTGAGCCGCTCCGCGGTTGAGGGTTTTTCCGGCCCTCATTTCATTCGGGCCGCAGGGATTTGAACCCTGGACCTCTTGTACCCGAAACAAGCGCACTACCAAGCTGTGCTACGGCCCGATGTCAAAATCATACCGAACGAGATTGGTAAGACAAGGGAAGCAGAACTCCCAACTCTCCAGCCCTCGTTCCGCTTTTCCTTGGCCAGCGCTATCGCCCCTTCGCCAGTTGCTTCGCACGTTGGATCGCCGCAATCGTCGCCTTCTCCGCCAGTGACCTCAGCCCCGGCTGCATCGCCTTCAACCCCGCTTCGGTTGTTCCGCCGGGACTCGCCACCGCCGCACACAGCTCCCCCGGCTTGATCCCTTCCCGCACCAGGATCGCCGCCGTTCCGAGCATCGTCCGCGCCGCCAGCTCTTCCGCCACCTTCGGCGCCACCCCCGCCCGCACCGCCGCATCCGCCAGCTCCTCCGCCCACTTCGCCATGAACGCCGGGCCCGAACCGCTCAACGCCGTCACCGCATCCATCTGCTCCTCGTCCACCTCGAGGACATGACCACCGGCCGCAAAGATCTTCCTCGTCGCCTCGAGGTCCGCCTTTGTTGCGCCGGGACCTGCACAAATCGCCGTCACTCCCTCATTTTGCCGCAGCGCCTGATTCGGCATCGCCCGCACCACCCGCGCTTTCGACCCCGCCTCCCTCGCCAGCGCGGTAGTCTCCACCCCCGCCAAAATCGAAATCAGGAGAAAGGAACCTTGGCGCGACTTCAGCCACCCCGCCGTCTCCTTCAGCATCTTCGGCTTCACGGCCAATAGCACCGCCTCCGGCTCGCCCAACTCCGCTGCCTTCGCCACTAGCTTCATCCCGGAAAGGTGCTTCGCCAGCGCCCCGCGCACCTTTTCGTCCGGCTCGCAAACCTCCGCCGTCACCGGAAGCTTCGCCCGATGCATCATCGTGAGGATCGCCGATCCCATCCTCCCCGCGCCGAAAACCGCCAGTTTCATGCGATCGGGATAGTTAACTCAAACGCGGGGATGCGGACAACCAACGCGTGACCCTGCTCGTCCTTGGCCAAATAGGCACCCTCCGCCTCACTGTCGCTGTCCACCAAGTGATAACTGTTGTAATGGAACTGGTCCCCGGGGGTGAGCCTCGGGAACTGGCCCACCACACCGTCCCCCTCAATGACCGTGCGGTGTCCCTGCGCATTTTTTACAATCCATTTGCGGCCGGTGACCGTGACCGCGTGCGGGCTGTCATTATGGATGGTGATGTAATAGACGAACTGGTGCGGCCGGTCCGGCGGGCCCGATGCCCCCGGCACATACTCCACCCGGTCGACACTCACCCACAAACCTTTGGGGAGCTCCCCCTTGGTAGCCATGATTCCCTTCTCCCCCTCTTCCCCGCCCCCCACAAGGCCAATCTTCCCTCCCGGCCGTCCGAAAAGCCCCGAAAGTCCGGCCACCCAAACCGAGGATTAAAGGCCGGCGGTCACCCAGGATTCCGCCGCGATTTTTTTCCACTTTCGGTGCGGTTCCGTCAGCAGCGGTTCCGCCTCGGGATGCTGCGCCAAAACCTTCTCGTAAAGCCTCACTGCGTGCACCGCCTCTTCCCGGCTCGCCTCCCCGATCGGCGCCGGCAACACCGCCAGCACACTGCTTTTTCCAATCACCGATTGCAGGGAACCGTCCTGGGCCAGAACCTCCAGCACCTCAGGTTTAATTTCCACCTGGGCGGCTTCCCG
>VHDM01000160.1 GCA_016876055.1 Verrucomicrobiota bacterium | reverse complement strand
TAGAAACAATCAGTACCCCGAGGGCAAGCGACAGAAGATAGAAGACGGCAAGGCTCGCGTCTTCTTTCAGTACAGTGCTTCTTGCAACCCATCCCGAGGCCACTGCCACCAATAGGCCTGCACCAATTCCCCCAAGGGTCATGGCCCAGACCGACAGGCCCGAGGCCAAAAACCCGATCGCCGCCCCAGGCAGAACCGCGTGGGCCATGGCGTCACCGGTAAGACTCATCCGTCTGAGCATAAGAAAAACGCCAATCGGTGCGGCGCTGATTGAGAGCGCTAGGCAACCGAGCAGGGCTCGCTGCATGAAGCCAAACTCAACAAAAAACCCTAGGCCAAGAATCTCCAAAGGATTGACCAACGGGGCTAGGTCGAAGCCGGTCATGAGAAGACCCTTTGCGCATCAGAGGCTGCCTGGGTGTCGGCCGGGCGGTGGCAAAGTGAAGCCTCCTCATCAAAGGCTAGCCTACTGCTCTGGGCACGCTGCAGGTTCTCAGAGCTGAGCGCTTCCATCGGAGGGCCATAGGCAATGAGCTCACGGGCCAACAGCAGGCAGAAGGGAAAATAGGCCTTAATCTGTGCGTGATCGTGCAGCACAACCAAAACAGTCTTGCCTTTGCGCTGCCAGCCCTGGGTGACATGCAAGAGGATCTCGGCACTTGCAGTGTCAATGCTCGAGAAAGGCTCATCAAGTAAAAGCAGGTCAGCGTCTTGCAGGATCATGCGTGCAAAGAGCGCCCTCTGAAACTGCCCCCCGGATAGTGTTGCAATTGCGCGTCTCTCATAGCCCTGCAGCCCCACCGTGCTAAGTGCCGCAGCGATTTGCTCTCGATGTCTTGGCAAAAGGCCCCTAAAGGCGCCCAGTTCATGCCAAAGGCCAAGACTCACCGCATCAAACACGGTGATGGGGAAGCTGCGATCGATTTCGTGTACCTGCGGCAGGTAGGCCAGGCGAAGTCCCTGGGTGCCTTCAATCGATCCACTCATTGGGGCTAACAGCCCAGCGATGCTCTTTATAAGGGTGGACTTGCCCGCGCCATTGGGCCCTGCAATGGCAACGAGGCTCGATCCTGAAATATCGATACTCAGATGGTGCACAGCCGGATGTCGGTCATAGCCCACCGTGAGGTCGCGCAGCGTGATGGTCGCCACAGGCGAGGTCGGCATGGTCAGGCCCGAACCAACTGAAGAGCCAAAAGCCAGAGAGCCGCAAGTATCAAAACCACCCAGCGCAATCGGTGGATGGCTGAGCAGGCAGTCAAGGATAGTTTTAGCTTGGGAGGGGTCATGCACCTGATAATAACGCAAACGCGTTTGCAATTGCAAACAATCTGGGGTGGCCTTAAGATGAAGATCATGAATCGCACAACTAAACAGCGCACCGCCATTCAGGGCGCTCTGCTTGAGGCAGCGCGCCCCTTGCTGCCCCAGGAGATTCTGGTGAGCGCTCAGCGACAGGTGCCGAATCTGAACCTAGCCACGGTCTACCGCAACTTGAACCTCTTGACCGATGAGAAGGCCATCACCCCCGTGCACCTTCCGGGGCAGCCCACGCGCTTTGAGTTGGCCGGGCATCACCACCACCATTTCCAGTGCAGACAGTGTGACCGGGTCTTCGATGTGCATGCCTGTACCGCGGAGATCTCGAAACTTGCCCCCAAAGGATTCGAGGTGATCGACCATGATGTGATTCTGTATGGCCGGTGCCCTGACTGTTCAAGCCGGTCAAGTTGAATCATTGCCTTCCCATTAATGCACCCCACGGCTTTCTTAGTGCCGGTAAAACCACCTCTCTCAATCTCGCTCTTGATAACTGTCGATGGCATGGCACTTCTATGACACCACTCGAGTTACCCACAGGCTTATCGTTTTCTCAATTTGCTGGATTTAGGCCTGGCCCCAGATTCATTATCCTGGGAGCCGTTCACGGCAACGAGAT
>VHDM01000159.1 GCA_016876055.1 Verrucomicrobiota bacterium | reverse complement strand
CTCTTGGAGTTGGCCTTTGGGATTGGACTGGTCGGCCAGTTTCTCCGCCTCGGCCAACTTTTTGCCATAAGCTTTTTTGACCCAGGTACGGGCCGGGTCGTAGCCAGCATCGAGAAAAATGGCGCCGAGCACAGCTTCCCACGCATCGGCCAAGGCGCCGGGGGACTCGTGAATTTTATCGCGGGAGGCATCGGCGCCGACTTTGAGCCGGGCGGCGAGGCCAAGTTCCTCGCCCAACTGCGCAAGGGTGTGGCGGTTGGCGAGGCTGGCCCGCATGGCGGTGAGATCGCCCTCCGGGGATTTCGGGAACTGCTCCATCAAGAGGTCGCTCAGGGCGGCTTGGAGGACGGCATCGCCGAGAAATTCGAGCTGTTGATTGTCGCCGCCCGGTCCGGCGCCGGTCCGAGCCGAGGGATGGGTGAGGGCCCGCTGCAGGAGATCGGAGGTTTTGAAGGAGTGGCCGAGGGAAAGGCTCATCGGGCGGATTTGTCTTTTTGTGCGCGCGGATGGAAACGGTCAAACGTTGCCGCGAGGCGATCCTCGTCCACGTGGGTATAGATCTCGGTCGTGCCGATGCTGGCGTGGCCGAGAAGTTCCTGGATCACGCGGAGATCGGCCCCGCCGGAGAGCAGGTGGGTCGCAAAGGAGTGGCGGAGCAGGTGGGGGTAGACGCGGGCGTCGAGACCGGCGGCCTGGGCGGCTTTTTTGACGATGCCCCAGAGGTGGGTGGTCGTGAGACGGCGACCGTGGTTGCCCAGGAACACTTCGCCGCCGGATTTGGAGCGGACGAGCTTGGGTCGGCCGGTATCGAGATAGCGGCGCAGCGCCTCTTCCGCGGCTTTGCCGAGCAGGACCAACCGCTCCTTGTTGCCCTTGCCGATGACCCGGGCCGAGCCGCCCCCCAGATCCAGCTGTTCGATGCGCAGCGATAGAATTTCGGCCGCACGGAGGCCAGCGGCGTAGAGGAGCTCAAGCATGGCGCGGTCGCGCAGGCCGAGCGGGGTTTTGACCGAAGGCGTCTCCAGAATCTTGCGGACCTGGTCGGGCGTGAGGGAGGGGGGAAGTTTGCGGGCCTGTTTGGGGGAACGAAGGCCGACGGTCAGGTTGGTGGAGAGCCGTCCAGTGCGGTGCAGGTGGGTGAAGAACGTGCGGAGGATGGAGGTTTCCAGTCGGAGCGTGGTCGGGCCGACACGGCCGGAGAAGCGGCGGTAGGAAAGGAATTCGCGGAGGTCGTCGGGTTTCAGCGAGCGCCAGTCCTTCCCGGGAAATTTCCGTTCCATCCAGTGGGTGAGGCGGTCGAGGAGGCGGCGTTGGATGGACTGCGTGCGCATGGCATGGCCGCGTTCCATCGCGCCGGAGGCCAGGAAATCCTCGACGGGACGGTGGTCGAGCTTGCTCACGCCTTGGGCAGGGCGGGCTCGGATCCGGTCAGGCGCCGGCAGGCCTCGCGATAGCGGTCGAGCGTGCCTTGGATGACGGAGGCGGGGAGAGGCGGACCGGGCGGCTGGCGATTCCAGTCTTTCAGGCTGGTGAGGTAGTCGCGGACGAACTGTTTGTCGAAGCTGGGCGGGTGGCGGCCGGGCTGCCAATGGTCGGCCGGCCAGAAGCGGCTGCTGTCGGGCGTGAGGAGTTCGTCGATGAGGAGGAGGTTCCCTTTTTCGTCCGTGCCGAACTCGAACTTAGTGTCGGCCAGGATGATGCCGGCCTTTTCGGCGTGGCTGCGGGTGGCGGTGTAGAGCGAGAGGCTGCGTTCGCGGACTTGGCGGAAAAGAGCGGAGCCGAGTTGTTGCTCTGCCTCGGCGTCGGTAAGGGGAAGGTCGTGACCCAGTTCGGCCTTGGTGGTGGGCGTGAAGATGGGTTCGGGGAGTCGGGCGGCTTCGAGAAGGTATTTGGGAAGGGGTCGACCCCAGGCGGAGCCATGCTTTTGGTATTCCTCCCAGGCGCTGCCGGCGAG
>VHDM01000158.1 GCA_016876055.1 Verrucomicrobiota bacterium | reverse complement strand
GTAGAGTAGAGATGTGGCGCGGTAACCGTAGGCCGTGGCATCGCTGTTGCCGCCCCTTTCGTTTGGCGGTGCCCTATGAGCCAGACCATAGCCCCGTCTCCACATCCCCCTCATCGAACCCGGCGTGCCGTTCTCCGGCACCGGGCTCTCGGACAAGACACTCATGCCGTCGCCCACGGCCGGTTGCTGCGTCCGCGCGTCAGCCGCTCGAGACCAAGGGTGTCGAACAGATACTCGTAGGGATAGGCGAGTCTGCCGTTGCGCCGCAACTTATGTTTCTTCAGCAACCACCGGCGTAGACGCTGCGTGCAGTAGGCCTCTACCGCGCGGTATGCGCCGCTGGTGGTCCCCACACTGAAGTAGTTCCGCCAGCCACGAATCGTGCGGTTGATTTGCCCCACTGCTTCGCCCACGTCTTGCCAGACCGTTCGTCGGTCCGTCAACTCGCGCAGCCTCTCGACCACCCGTTTAACACTCTTCTTGGACGGGCGCGCGCCGTAGTACGCGCCACCCGTGCGCCAAGAGAAGTACCGTCCGAACGTATATCCCAGGAAGTCAAATTGCTCATGCCAAACCTCGCACAGGCGCGTCTTCGTTTCGTTGACGCTAAGACCAAGCTTGGTCATCAGCACGCGCAGGCAAGCCAGCGCGCTGCTTGCCGTGCCCGGCCTGCAAAGGATCACCAGGTCGTCGGCGTAGGTCACCAGCCTGGCCCCAAGGCGCCGGCTGGCCTCCCAGCGCTGCCACCCCAAGATGAAGCGCCGCATGTAGAGGTTCGCCAACAAGGGACTCAGTGGCGAGCCCTGAGGAATCCCTCGGCCCGTGTCCCGGTTCACCCGCGTGCGGGTCGTACGCCCGCGCCCATCCGTTTCCTCAACAGCACAGTCCAGCCAGCGTTTGATCAGACTCAACATTCGTCGGTCGACCACGCGCCGGGCAACGCTGCGCAGCAAGGGGCTATGCGGGATCGTGTCGAAGTACGACGCAAGATCGGCGTCCACCACTTCAACATACCCGTCACGAAGCCCCTGCGTCACAGACTCCAGCGCATCGTGTGCACTGATGCCTGACCGGTATCCATACTGCTCGGGCGGAAGGTCCGCCTCGAAGATCGGCTCCAGGATCAGTACCGCCGCCATCATGCACACCCGGTCATCCAGGCACGAGATGCCCAGTGGCCGCAGCTTGCCTCCCGGCTTTGGTATGTTCACCCGCCTGATCGGCTTGGGTTCGTAAGTCTCCTTCCTGAGCTTCTGCGCCAGTTCCCCGAGCCACTTCTGTACACCGTACGCCTGCACGTCCGCAAACGTCTGACCATCGACGCCCGGTGCCCCTTTGTTGGAGCGACACCGTTCGTACGCGTGCATCAGCACATCGCTTCGATAGAGCTTGTCGTACAGCGCATGAAAGCGCGTCTCGGGTTCAGCCTTCGCTTTCGCATGCAATGCAGCCCGCAGCTTCCCGACACTGTCTGGAGTTAATAGGTTGCCCAATCTCCGGTCCTCGCTGCTTCCTACATCGGTCCTGAACCAGGGCCCCTTCCCTCCACCGGCATTACCCGGCTTCCTCGGTAGTACGGACCCATCCGCCATCCCACACGGCCGAGCCCGGCTGTCACCAGCCGCCCGTTAGGTTTCCCAACCCACCGCATAGGACTTCCCATGTTGCGCGCACCCTTCCCCTTGCATACATGCCACCGCCAATACCCCGGTGCGGCCGTCGCGGGTACAACCTTGCCCTTCTCCCGCGACGATCTCAGCCTTCCCCGCATCGACTGGCAGGTCGGCCCGCACATCACCCTTTTCGAGGCGTGCTCAGCGTTCACTCACGTTGCGGCCTGCATACTCGCCAAGTCACCAAGTGACCCTCTACACCGAAGGCTTCAGCCACTTCGTTACCTCCATGACTGCTCCGGTTGCTTCCGGCGGGAGCAAAATCGCCGGGCGGGATTCGCACCCGCAGGAAAGGCGCCACCTTTTCATGG
>VHDM01000157.1 GCA_016876055.1 Verrucomicrobiota bacterium | reverse complement strand
TGCTGTTGGAGGATCTCCGCAAGGAGGCGAACGTCAAAATCCTGCTGCCGCCCCCTGCGGCTCCCGCGCCCGTCACGGCGGCGACGCCGCCGGTGCAGGCCCCGCCTGTGCCGCCGAGCGAGCCTGCCAAGAATTAAGGCAACCGGGTCCGCCCGGATGAGCTCCTCCCGGTCCGCCTCTTCCGGCCCACCGGAGCCTTTTAAGCCGAAGTTTGATGCGCAAGGCCTGATGGCCGCCGTGGCGGTGGATGCCGACAACGGCGAGGTGCTTATGACCGCCTATATGAACCGCGAGGCGCTCGAGGCGACCCGAAAGACGCAACGAGCCACGTTTTACAGCCGCTCCCGCAAAAAACTGTGGGTGAAGGGTGAGACCTCCGGAAACTTTCTGGCGGTGGAGGAAATCCGCGTGGATTGCGACCAAGACTGTCTGGTGTTGCGGGTGAAGTTGCCCAAGGGCGGGGCGGCCTGCCACACGGGCGAGCGCAGCTGTTTTTACCGGAAGCTCACGCTGACGGGACCGGAAGAACTCGAGCGGTTGGCTTAGGGTGCGCGGCCGGCGGCGACCCGCACCAGATTGGCAAACACCTTTTCCTCCCGGCTCACGGCGGTTTTCAGGCCAGCCAGTTTGGTGATCACCAGCCCATCGGGAGATTCCAGGATCGCACCGAGCAAAAGGCTGGCGGGCGTGTCCTGAGCTGGGCCGCCGGGAACCCCACCCCGCATCGTGCCGGCAAGTTTCACGGTGGTAAGAGGCAGAGCGGTTCCTGCCGGCTTAAGAATCTCGGCTGGGGTTTCCGTGGAAAGGAACTGACCAATCCAGCGGTCGACGTTGGCCTGGACCGAGCCGCCGGAGCCGGCCGGGAAGCGGGTGAAGGTAATGATGAGAGGAACGCCGCCGGTTTTTTTCTCCAGCAGGGCGGCGCGCACTCCGTCCGCCGGGCGGGAGTAGTTCCAGCCTTCGGGACGATCAAAGCGGACCGAGCCGATCCGAAAGGCGACGGGCTGGGGCGGAGGTGTTTGGGCCGACAGCAGCGACGAAGCCACCAGCCAGGCGACGAGCAGGGAAGAAAATTTCATCCCTGCATCCGCCGGGTCCACTCGTCCAAAGCCACGGGGCGGCAGTGGAGAAGGCGGTCGTATTCCGTTTCGATGCGCGGTTTGCTCCAATCCGGATGGTTGGCTTTGAGGAATTGAAGCATCCAAGTGCGGGCGAGGTTGCGGTCCTGCGGGGTCAGGCGGGCGAATTCCCGGCGATAAAGCAGGCCGTTGAGACGGCTGAAGAAGGGGAGGCTGCCCATCAAACAGCGGTTTTGCGGAACCAGCCTGCCACGGCGCCGGCGAGGGACCCGAAAAGAAGGGTGAGAAGCAGAGCGCGGGGACCGCCGCCAACGAATTCGCGGTAGTAGGCGGGGGCATCCTCCACAAGCGGATAGGGGACGGCGGTAAAGACCGCTCCCGGGATGCTGTAGAGCAGACCGATGATCACCCCGGTGCGGACCCGATGACCGAAGTCGGGCAGGATCCCCACCAAAAGACCGATGGAGGTGTAGGTGAGAAAAAGACCGGCCGCGAATCCCGCGGCCGCGGCGAGGGGCAGACCCTGAAACCATGGACCGAGGGCGGTCAGGAGCCCGAAACCGGCTCCGGCAGTCACGGCGCGGCGGTCGATCTGCATCGGCTAACATTGCGCAGGATCCAAGGAAGACCAAAAGAAAAAAGCTTGCGTGAATTTTCAAATTTGCCGTCAGCCCAAGAAAAAAAATGGAACGAAACTCGACACCTATCGGGCGGGGCGGAGAAAATCCTTTCATGGAACGAGAGGTTTCCTGGATCGCAAGACGGGATGAGCTGGTGGCCAAGCTGGCCCAGCGGGCGGCCAGCTGTCCCGGTCTTTATCCGTTTCGGGAGGCAGCCGATTTTCTGCGCGTGGCGCAGGATCAGGCGGGCACGAATGCGGCGTCGGTTTGCGAGCTTTTGGAGGCGATGTGGCAACGGCCGGAGGAGGCGGTGCAGTTGAACGCCCAAAGTCTGATTCAGAGGGGCGGGGGGCTGAAAAAAGC
>VHDM01000156.1 GCA_016876055.1 Verrucomicrobiota bacterium | reverse complement strand
TCCCGCAGAAGGGAATCGGTGCCCACATGGCGGGCGTACTGCTGCATGGCGGTCCGGTCGGTCAGACCGGATAGAAAGTCACAGACGGCCCTGCTCACCCCCTCTTTTTTGATGCGCAGGACCGCCCGCTCCGCAATCAGATGCGGATGAAGGTGGTAGAATTCAAACAACCCCTGGAGGATCTGGCTGGCGCGCTGGTTGACCTCCTTGATATCGGGGTGTTGGTAGAAATTTTCCCGCAAGAAATCCCGCAGGTTCTGGATTTTCACCCGCATGGGCAGGGTGAAGGTAACCAACCGGCGCCCGAAAGTACGGGCGTCGGAAGCGGTAGTGGGGCCGGACTCTTCTAGATTGATGATCGATTGCCGGACCGCGTCTTCCACCAGGTGGTCGGCCAGACAACGGGCGACGAAACGGCGGGTGCGTTCGGGGTCGAGGCGGGTGTAGTTGCGCCGGATCCCGGATTCAGTTTCCTTCCAAAGCTCAATGCCAAGCAGAGCCGTCGGATCCATCAGGCCGCTTTCCAAGGCATCTTCAAGGTCATGGCAACAGTGGGCAATTTCATCCGCCAAATCCACGGCTTGTGACTCCAGGGAAGGCTGGGTATCGGGCACCGGCGTGGGGTTGATGCCCTCGCGCACCTCGTGGGTCAGGTTCAGCCCGTTGAATTCGGGATATTTGACTTCCAGGGTCTCGACCACGCGGAGGCTTTGGCGGCGGCGTCCAAAGCCGCCGGAGTCCCGCATTAGTTGGTCGAGGGTATGTTCCACCGGGTGACCGAAAGGCGGGTGACCGAGATCGCGGCCCAAGGCGATGGCTTCGGCCAAGTCTTCATTCAGGCCCAGGGAGCGAGCCAAGGAGCGGGAAATCGAGGCGACCTCAATGGTGTGGGTCAGGCGGGTACGGACATAGTCCCCGGAGCCGTTGAGCGGCACCTGGGTCTTGTACTCTAACGAGCGAAAGGCCGAACTGTGGACGATACGTTCGCGGTCCCGCTGGAATTCGGTGCGGAAATCGTGGGAGTTTTCCTGGTGCTTTCGGCCCAGGCTCTCCTTGCTGCGGGAGGCGTAGGAGGCGAGGGATGAAGACTCCTTTTTCTCGAAATCCTCACGAGTCCGGACAGGCATAAAATCGTCATGGACGACCGCATGGGAGAGTCGAGGGACGGCAAATTATCCCAAGAACAAGGTGTGAAAAGATGGCGAACGGAGGGTAATAAGTTATTTGCGAAACGGTCTGAAGCGGAAACTTCTCGTTTACAATTTGGTCAGAGGTAACGAAACCAGCAGGCTCAAAGCTGGATGCGGAAGAAGGTTTTTTTACCGACCTGGAGGATTTGGCCGGCGGCCAGGGAGATCTCGGCTTTGGGATCGGTCAATTTCCCGCCCGCGAGCTTGATGCCCCCCTGCGTGATGAGGCGGCGGACTTCGGAGTTGCTGGGGACGGCCCCGGTTTCCTGCACCAGTTTAGAGACCGAAAGCTTGGCTGCGGACGGCCGGAAGGAAGGCATCTCGGCCGAATTGAGATCCTTCTTGGAAAACTTGGCAGCAAAGTCAGCCGCGGCGGCGGTGGCGGCTTCAGCTCCATGGAAACGACGCACCACCCCGGCGGCCAACTCCTTCTTGGCCTCCATCGGATGAGAGGGCTCTTCGTGGGGTAGGCCAAGGAAAGGGCCGAGGAGATCGCGCCAAAGCGCGCAGGTTTCGTCGGTGACCGACATCACCTTGCCGAAGATCTCGCCCGGCGGCTCGGTGATGCCGAGGTGGTTGCCGAGCGACTTGCTCATCTTCTGTTTCCCATCGGTGCCGGTGAGCAGGGCAGTGACCATGACCACCTGAGGTTCTTGGCCAGCCTGACGCTGGAGATCCCGGCCGACCAGATTGTTGAAAAGCTGGTCGTTGCCTCCCAACTCCACATCGGATTGCACGGCCACGGAGTCGTACCCCTGCAGCACCGGGTACTGAAACTCGGCCAGGCTAATGGCGACGCCTTCCTTGTGCCGCTTGGAGAAGTCGTCCCGCTCCAGCATCCGGGCCACGTTGACCTGGCCGTTGAGGCGAAGGAGGTCGGCGCAGG
>VHDM01000155.1 GCA_016876055.1 Verrucomicrobiota bacterium | reverse complement strand
CTTATGGATATGGTCATGCCGCAAGGGGTGTTGGTCCTGAATCGTTTCTGGCAGGCCGTGCATATCTGCTCCGTTCGCCGGGCCTTCAGCCTGCTTTATTTGGGGCACGCTCAGGTTGTGGACGGTGACGGGCAGGATTTTCGGACGTTTGATTTCGATCGTTGGCAAGAGGCCAGCCAGGGCTACGAAGGCGAGGATGCCTACCACACCATCCGATTCCGCATCCGGGTGCCACGCGTGATTGTGCTGATGCTTTTCGACCGCATCCCCAAAAAAGAGGTCAAGTTGACCCGGCAGAATGTTTTCGAGCGGGACACTTTCACCTGTCAATATTGCGGCGAGAAAAAGGAGCGGAAGGATTTGAATCTGGACCACGTGATCCCTCGGGATCAGGGGGGTACCACCACGTGGGAAAATGTCGTCTGCTCCTGTATCCCCTGCAATACCCGGAAAGGCAACCGGCGTCCCCATGAGGCCAGCATGAAACTTGTGAAAAAACCCAAGCGGCCGAAGCTGCGGACGTTTCTCAATGTGCAGATTTCCCGCAACGGCCCGGAGAACTGGCGGCATTTCCTTGATTTGGCTTACTGGAACGTCGAACTGAGCGACTGAAGCCTCTCCTATGCCGCTGGGGAAACCCGCCTCTGCCGGCCCAGTCATCCCATCCTTGAATCTTGCCCAAGTTCTTTCTTCCCCGGAACGGGCCAGGCTCTTTCCCGCCAGCCGGGAGGGAATTTTTCTCGCCCATGCGGCGGTGGCTCCGATCACCGGCCCTGCCCGGGAGGCGATGGAGGCGTGGGGTGCCGAGGCCGCTGCCGGGCGCCAAGAGAGCGAGGCGGCCTGGAAATGCGTGGCGCAAACCCGCGCCGTGGCGGCCCGCTTCCTTGGATGCGGGGCGGAAGAAATCTCCCTGCTGGGTCCCACTGCCCTCGGCCTGGGTTTGGTGGCGTTGGGGCTGGACTGGAAATCCGGCGATGAAGTCATTTACGATCCGTTCGACTACCCCGCCAATGTGTATCCGTGGAGGGAGTTGGAGAGACGAGGCGTCCGGGCCGTGCCCATCGCCAGAAAACCCGGCGATCCGATCCGCTGGGACACGCTCCGCCCCCGCCTCACGGCCCGGACCAAGCTGGTCACCCTGGCCACCGCGCACTACCTCAGCGGTCATCTGCCCGAACTTCCGGTGATTGGCCCCGAGCTGAGAAAAAAAAATATTCTCCTTAACCTGGATGGCATCCAGACGCTCGGCGTCCTGCCGACCGCCTGGGCTGAGGCCGACTTTTTGGCGGCGGATGCGCACAAGTGGATGTTGGGGCCGGTCGGGGCGGGCGTTTTGATGGTACGGAAACGAGCGTGGGACCGGCTACGTCCTCCGCTGTTGGGATCCTGGAACGTGGTCAGCCCGGAATTCTTGGCCCAGCCGGAGATTCAATTTGAGTCCGGCGGTCGGCGCTACGAACCCGGCAGTCTGAATCTTCCGGGCATCGGAGGCATGCGCGCGTCCTTGGAGCTGTTGGATTCCGCGGGCCTTCCGCAAATTTCCACCCACGCCTTGGCTCTGGCTCGTCAGGTCCGCGAAGGCGCGCGCCGGGCGGGGTTGGCCATCTACGGCGGGCAGGGGGAAGACAGGGTGATCACCAGCTTGCTGGAACCGGCCGGAGGTTGGGAAAAAATCAAAAACCGGATGGAGGCGGCCAACGTCCGTGTTTCCTGGAGAAAGGAACACGGCGGTCAGACCCTGTTGCGGGTCGCTCCTCATCTTTCCAACACCGTCGCTGAAATGGATGAATTCCTGAAACTCCTGGCCGACGGTCATTGACTCCGCAAAGCTCTTTCGGCACTCTTTCCGGCTTATCCAACATCGTCCATGAGACCCACTTACAATCCCTCCAAGCGCACCCGTCGCCGCCAGTTCGGCTTCCGGGCCCGCATGAAAACCAAGGGGGGACGGGCCGTCCTGGCGCGCCGTCGGGCGCGCGGCCGTCGCCGTCTCCTGCCCAAAGGTGTGGAGCGCCGCTACGCCCGCCACACCGGGGCGTGATCGCCGCCTCCCCCGGGCGCGCATCCTCCGGCGCAGGTCCGATTTCCAGGC
>VHDM01000154.1 GCA_016876055.1 Verrucomicrobiota bacterium | reverse complement strand
CCCACACAAAGCCCCTCCACCTGATGAAAGAAAAGTCCGTGGGTCGCATCCACCTCATCGCGGCGATAGCAACGCCCCGGAGCAATCACCTTCACCGGCGGCTTCCGCTTCTCCAGCACCCGGATCTGCACCGGGGAGGTCTGGGTCCGCAGGAGCCACCGCCCATGCGGGCCTGGAGGCAGATCGAGATAAAAAGTATCCGCCTCGTCCCGGGCCGGATGGTCGGGCGGGGTGTTCAACGCATCAAAATTGTGATGCTCGGTCTCGATCTCCGGGCCGTCGGCCAGCGAAAAACCCAGCCGGTGAAAAATATCCACGATCCGGTCCAGCGTCTGCGTCAGCACATGGACCGCCCCGGACGGATACGGTTTGCCCGGCAAGGTGAGATCGAGATCCCCGGACGCTCCGGCACTTTCCGACGCAGCCTCCCCGCCCTTGTCCGACCAAACCTGTTCCAGCGTCTGCCGCAGTTCATTGACCGATTTTCCGTACGCCGGCTTTTCCGCCGCCGGCACGGTTTTCAGGCCATCGAGCAATTTCTGCACCTCTCCTTGCCGGCCGAGGTAGCGATTCCGCCAACCCTGCTTGGCGGCGGCATCGGCCGCGGAGGAAAGTTCGGCTAAGGCCCGGTCACGGATCCCCGCGAAATCGGGGCTGGCAGATTGGGACACGGCCGGTCCCCGCGGATCAACCGCGGACGGCCTGCACCACGGCGGAAAACGCCGAGGGTTCGTTGGCGGCCAGGTCGGCCAGGACCTTGCGGTCCAGCTGCACGCCGGCCTTGCGGAGCGATCCGGCAAAGGCGCTGTAACTGATCCCCTGGGAACGCAGGGCCGCGCTCATTCGGCCGATCCAGAGATTGCGGAAATTACGCTTCTTGGCCTTCCGGTCGCGGTACGACCAGTACATCGCCTTCATCCGTGCATCCTTCGCATAACGGAACAGTTTGCTGCGCCGGCCGCGGTAGCCGGCCGCGGCGGTCACCATCCGTTTGCGGCGTTCGCGGGAAGCGGGGGCGTTGGTGGCGCGGGGCATGGGAAATTACCTCTTAACGAAAGGGAAGATTTTCAGTGATCCGAGCCACATCGGTCTCGGCCAGTACCGACACCTTGCCCAAGCGGCGCATCCGCTTGCGGTTCTTGCTGGAGGCAAGATGCCGACGGCCGGGGCTGAAAAACATGACCTTGCCCCGGGCGGAGATCTTAAAACGCTTGGCGGCAGACTTCTTCGTCTTCCGGCGGGCGATCGAACGGGGCATGGGCGGGTCTCCGGTTACGAGGGGATGGGGCTGGGACTGGGGGTTGTCTCGGGGGTGGCCTGAGCCTGCTCAGGGGCACCGTTTTCGCCTTCCTCTTCCTCGTAAGCCCCCTCGGCTTCCTCGGTGGTCCAGCGCCGGACCCGCTTTTTGACGGGGAGAGGAGTTAACATCATCGTGATGTTTTTGCCAATCAATTTCGGGTCGGCATCCGCCGCCCCGACCAGTTTCAGGTCGTTCCGGATGGTCTTCACCAGGTCCTGCCCGAGGTTCTGGTGTTGCATTTCGCGGCCCCGAAAGGCCATGACCACCTTCACCTTCATTCCCTTCCAGAGGAATTCCTCCGCGTGCCGCATCTTGGTGGCGTAGTCATGGGGATCGATGTTCACATGGAACTTCATCTCCTTCACCTTCGCCGCCAGGTTGTGACGTTTCGCCTCTCGGTCGCGTTTGGCCAACTCGTAGCGAAACTTGCCGAAATCGAGGATCTTGCAGACCGGCGGAGTGCTGTTGCTGCTGACTTCCACCAGATCCAACCCCGCCTGGCGGGCCGCCGCCATGGCGTCGGTGATGCCGACGACCCCCAGCTTCTTGCCATCGGCGGCGACGAGAAAAACCTCGCGCGCACGGATGCGGTGGTTGGCGCGGTACTCCTGCATCAGGACCGGCGATGCGCCCGAACGAAGCGGGGCGCGTTCAAAGGAAAAGGGAAAGCAACATCAGGACGACCAGATCGGTCAGGCAGCCAGGCCCTCAGGGGCGGATTCGTTCAAAATCATCAAGGGGAAATCATTCAGCCAAAGCCCCCGGGGAGGCAAGGGAAAAAAGGGCTCTCTCCAGGTCGGTTCCGCTCGCCCA
>VHDM01000153.1 GCA_016876055.1 Verrucomicrobiota bacterium | reverse complement strand
CCAAAAAGGCGGAGGGCTGGGTGGGACAGCCGGATGAGCATGTGGTGGGGGAGCGGTTCAGCCCCGCCTGCTACATTGCGGAGGCCATGCCGGCCTCCCTTTATTTGGCTTGGAAATATCATGAGGATTTTGTCGGCGGTCTGGTGGCCAACGCCAATGTCGGCGGCGATAACTGCCACCGTGGGGTGGTGGTGGGGGCGATTTTGGGACTGGCCTGCGGAGTTCCGGCGGAGTGGTCGGGAGCGCTCCGGGTGCCGCCGCCGCGCTAATCGTCGCGTCGGTACTCGACCCGGCCCACCTCCCGCCAGTGGAAGGCAATGCGGTCAGGGGAGAGGATTTCGAGGTGGCCGGGAACGAAGCGGGGCTGCGTGAAACCCTCGCCGGCAATCTGGCCTTCGCCCTTGCCGGTGGTGGCATCGGCCCGCCAGGTCACTTCGCCCGCGGGGACGTTGTCATCGCCGGTGACCTTGGTGGCGACCCAGCGGCCTTGGATCGAATCGATCCGGATGACCTCCTCGAAGTGGCCGTGGTAGTTGCCGATCCACTCGCCCTCAAGGCGGTTGGCGGCGAAGGGTGCGGCGGGCATGTCGGAACGTAGGCCGGCCCACCGGGGCCCGCAACCGGATGAGGGAGGTGGTCTGGGCCGGGGCCACCTCCCGGTTCCGCCCCGCCCATTCTGGTTTCTGTTTCTTATTCCATGACGGAATGAATTTCCGTTTACGCGGGGGAATTGGCCCCCGCAGACCTGCCCCCGCCCATTCTGGTTTCTCCTTCCATGACGGAATGAATTTCCGCTTACGCGGGGGAATTAGGGATGATTCGGGCGCCGGGGCGGTAGGCGAGGTAGGAAAAAACCCAGTTGAGCAGGACGCTCAGCTTGTTGCGGAAACCGACCAGGAAAAGCAGGTGCACCCCCAGCCAGGCCAACCAGGCCACAAATCCCTGCAGCTTGATCATGGCGATTTGTGCCACCGCGTGGGTCCGCCCGATGGTGGCCATGCTCCCCTTGTCCCAGTAGCGGAACGGCTTTCCCGGAGGACGGTTTTGCAGGCGGGCCGCAATTTCCCGGGCGACGTAGGTCCCCATTTGCATGGCCGCCGGGGAAACCCCCGGAACCGGTTGCTTTTCCTTCCCATTCACCCGGGCGTTGTCGCCGATGGCAAAGACGGCGGGATGCCCGGGGAGGCTCAGGTCGGGCAGGACTTCCACGCGCCCCTGTGGATCGGTGGGCACGCCGAGCTGGGCCAGCAGGGGATTGGCTTTCACGCCCGCGGCCCAGACGATGTTGGCGGCATGGATGGTGCCCTGGTTGGTTTCGACGCGGTGATGGGAGATGGATTTCACGGTGGCGTTCAGACGCACTTCGACGCCCATCTGCTCGAGGGTTTTGCGCGTGTAAGCCGACAGGGCCGGGTCCATGGCGGGCAAGAGCCGGGGCCCGCCCTCCAGAAGGATGATCCGCGCCTGGGAGGGGTCGATCCGGCGAAAATCCCGGCGCAGGACGTGGCGGCTTAACTCGACGAGGGAGCCGGCCATTTCGACCCCGGTGGCGCCGCCGCCGATGACCACGATATTGAGCAGGCCGGGTGCCGAGTCCGCCGGGCCATGGGTTTCCGCCTGTTCAAAGGCGAGGAGCACACGCGACCGGATCCGGTTGGCGTCCTGCAGGGATTTCAGGCCGGGGGCGTGTTCCTCCCATTCCGGATGGCCGAAGTAGTTGGTGACCCCGCCCAGCGCCAGGACCAGGTAATCAAACGGCAGGCTCTCGCCCGCCAACTGCAGAATTTTGCGGGAGAGATCGATCGAGCGGGCTTCGTCGAGAAGGACGGTGATGTCGCGGCGGTCCGCCAGGATGGCCCGGACGGGCTGGGCGATATCGGCATCCGAAAGGCCGGCGGTGGCCAACTGGTAAAGGAGGGGCTGAAAGAGGTGGTGGTTTTGGCGATCCACCAGGGTGATGTCCGCCCGGTCCCGCGGGAAGGACTGGCAAAAGGCCAGACCGCCGAAGCCCGCCCCCACAACGACGATGCGGGGGCGCCGGGAAACCTCCGGCGGGTTATGGGACGGCGTGCTCAAGGGGGAAGTCTGTCAAAAACGGGAAAACACGCAAACGGA
>VHDM01000152.1 GCA_016876055.1 Verrucomicrobiota bacterium | reverse complement strand
TATAAGCACAAGTAGGTCATCTTTAAATGGATAAGACAAAATATTTGTAAATCTTGAACTGTTCATTGTTCAAAGAAAATAATTCTAATTATCAATCACTTATGACTATTCGTATTTCCCAAACCCAATTTGGTCCAAAATCCGGCTAAAAAAGGTTTATGGGGATGCTTTTAGGACGGCAGAAATGTCGCTTTTTATTTGGGTGGCGAGGTCTTGGGCTGAGTTGAATTTTTGGATCGGACGGAGGAATTTGGAAAATTCCAAGTCCAGTTTTTGACCAGAGAGATCGCCGGCAAAACCGATCAGATGGGCTTCCGGGTGGTGCGTCTGGCCATCAAAAGTAGGCTGAGGTCCGAGGTTGATGGCGGCCGGGAAAGTTTTTCCCTCGGCTAGGTGGGCGCGGCCGGCATAGACACCCTCGGGGGGCAGGCATTCGTCCTCGGTGCTCAGATTGGCCGTGGCGAAGCCCAAGCCGGCTCCGCGACCCGCTCCCGGGCCCACGGCACCAAAGAGCGTGAAGGGACGGCCGAGCATTTCCGCGGTGTCGGCGAGCTGACCGGCCAGGATGGCGGCGCGGATCCGACTGCTGCTGATCCGTTCGCCTCCGAAAAGCACCGGCTCGGGATTATCGAGCAGGATCTTTTTTTCGTTGCACCAGCGACCCAGGAGGCCGACGTCTCCCGAGCGGTTTTTTCCAAACCGCCAGTTCGGACCGACGGAGACGGTTTGCAGCGAGGGAAACGCGGAGGCCAGTTCCCTGAGAAAATCCGCTGGTTCCTGCCGGGAGCGGCCGGTATCGAAGGGCAGGGCGACGGTCTGTCCAATTTGCCAGCGTTCCAAGACGCGGAGCTTGTGGGGCAATCCGGTGATGAGCAGCGGATGTTTTTCCGGGTGAAGGACCGAAAGAGGGTGATCCCGGAAGGTGAGTACGGCGGTGTGGGCGGGGGCGTGGGGTTTCCCCCCTCCAAGAATCACTCGCCGATGGCCAAGATGGAGACCATCAAAAAAACCGAGGGCGAGATGGCGGATGGTTTTCCCGTCGGCGGGGGCGAGGGAATCGACGACGGTCATGTGCGGCGGATGCGGGAGATTTCCGGGAGGGAAATGAGGTGGCGGGCCAGGTAATCGATGCCTTGGCCGGCCTCAAGATCCGACCAGCGGACGGCCTTGGAGAGTTCGAAGTTTCCCGAGCGGGTGCGGATGAGAGCGGCCATATGGCCTCCACAGCCGAGGACTTGGCCGAGATCGTGGCAGTAAGTGCGCACATAAAAGCCCTTCGTGCAGTGAATCCGAAAGCGGACAATGGGTAAGGCAACCTCGAGGATCTCGTATTTGTCGATCCGGACCTTGCGGGCGGGGCGGTCGATAGTTTTTCCTTCACGGGCCAATTTGTAGAGGGGAACCCCGTCCTTTTTGATGGCGGAAACCATGGGGGGAACTTGGTCGAACTCGCCGGAGAATTTGGCGAAGGCCCCATCAATGGCCGAGCGTTCCTGAGCGGGGACAGGCTTGGTTTCGAGGATCTTTCCGGCGGCGTCCTGGGTGTCGGTGGTTTCGCCGAGCTTGAGGGTCCCCTCGTATTCTTTGTCCTCGGCCATGAGGAGGTCCTGCACCCGGGTGGCTTTGCCGACGACGAGCATGAGAAGCCCGGTGGCGATGGGGTCGAGCGTGCCACAGTGGCCGACTTTGCGCTGCTCGAAGCGACGGCGGACGAAGTCGACGATGTCGTGGGAGGTGCGGCCGGGGGGCTTGTCGACCAAAAGCAGACCATCAAGCTGAGGGATCATGGGGATGAACTGTCGTTGCCGATTACGATTCCGTTTCCGGGAAGACAGGGAGGGGTGAATTCATCACGATTGGGTTGGAACCAATGAATTTCCAAAGTGCAGGATTCGAGGGGAAATTACAATCGGATTAGGGTACGGATGCAGATTAAGAAAAATTCAATCTTTCAAGGCGGAGATGGCTTGGGAAATGGCGGCGAGGACGAGGTCGCGGTTTTTTTCGGCGTCAGTAGCAAAACGGATGCCGGCGGCAGCCCGGTGTCCTCCCCCGCCAAACGAACTGGCAATGGCGTTCACATCCACCCGACCTTTTGAACGAAGGCTGACCCGGAGACCCCCATCAG
>VHDM01000151.1 GCA_016876055.1 Verrucomicrobiota bacterium | reverse complement strand
AGGTCGGCGCCGCCCACGATGCCGTCCCCGTCGATGTCTCCGAGGCACGGGGGTGCCGGGAACTCGATGATGAGCGCGCGGCGCGCGTTGCCTCCGAACGTGTCGTCGAGGCCGTCGAGCGGTCCGCCGGTGCCGCCGGAGAAGCAGGCGTAGTCGCCCGTGAGGTTGGGTTCGCCGGGGAGCCACGGCGAGTCCGTGACGGGTTCGCCCGACTGCCACACCCAGTTGCCGGTCTCGCGGCTGAGGCCGACCCACGGACCGCAGGCGTAGCCGGTGAGCGTCCACATGTTGAGGAACGCGGCGAAGCGCTTGAAGATCCACTGCCGCTCGGCCTGCGTCTCCATGGAGACGAGCTGCGCGCCGAGTGATGTGGCGTAGTCCTTGGCCTGCTGCCAGGTCACGCGCGTGGGCAGGAGCACCGCGGAATAGGTCTTGCCGTTGCCGCCCTCGGACAGCGCCCACGTGGCGGTGCCCAGGTTGGGGTTCAAGTTGAATTCCACGAGCACGTTTCCGAAGGTGTCACGGTCATCGTTCCACTTGCCGTTGGGATACACGACGCCCCAGTTCTCGACGCCGAAGTTGTTGGGTTCGCCGGGGCTCCAGTTGCTGAAGACGAGGGGTTCGTTGTTCCACCAGCCCCAGCCGCCGGCGGGCTCTACTGCGCCCGTGGCCTGGATCAGCCCGAAGGCGGTGTTGCCGCCGAGGAGCGTGGGCGTGGCGCGCGTGCGGATGAACTCGTTCTCCGCGGCCGAGGTGAGCGTGGCGGGGTAGCCGCCGACCGCGATGGCCGCCGCCTTCGCCTCGTTGAATGTCTTGGTGCCGCCGAGCGCGTACGTGGCGTACCAGTGGCCGTTGCCGCCCTGCGACACGGGCCATTGCACGGCGAGGCCATCGGCGATGGGTGCGGGATCGCCGAGGGCGATGTCGATCTCGCCCGTGCCGGAGACACCCTTGCCACCCACGCGGATCAGGTACAGCTCGCCGGCGGTGCACGGCACGATGAGGCGCGAGGTGCCGCCGCTGCAGAGGGAGTCGTTGTCATTGCACGCGAGCGGCACGCCGCCGCAGGAACCATAGATCACGATGTTGGTGTCGAAGCCCGCATGGCCGCAGGTGGAGACCGCGAGGCCGCCGCTCACGGGCGGAACCACGCGGAACCACACGTCGTTCGTGTAGTTGCCGTTGCCGGGGTCGGCGCACTCGGAGATGAGCGGCGGGCCGTCGGTGTCCGTGTTCAGCGTGGTGAACGGGTGGCGGCCGAAGCCGAGCGGGCGGGCCGCGTTGCAGTGGTCGTTCTCGGGGGTGATCTGGCACTGTCCCACCGCGATGTTGACGCAGAGCGAATCCCAGCTGTTGGTGCAGCAGCGCGGATCGATGCTGCAGACCAGCGCGCAGCATGCCGAGTCCGCGCAGCCGCTGGCGGCGTGCGGGGTGTTGCAAGGCTCGCCGGTGCCGCAGCTCGGCGGCGGGCCGGGGAAGTAGGGCCCCTGGATGAAAGTGTTCCCGAAGGCAACGGTGGTGCGGATCCTGGCGGTGGTGCCGGCTGGGAAGCTCGAGGGATCGAGGTCGCCCTCGATGGCGCCGATGGTGAGCTGCGTGCCGATGAAGCCGGTGTCGTCGAACGTGAACGTGGTGCCGAAGGGCGCCACCGAAGTGGTGTCGAGCGTGCCGGGCGAGGACGAGAACGGCGTGGTGGTGGTGTAGCTGCCGCGGAGGTTCCACGAGGTGCCGAAGTCGGCCCGGCCCGAGGTGATGATCGCCGCGCCGGCGCTGGACACGAGGGTGGCGGTGGTGTTGCTCAGGTCGACGGTGACGGGGACGCACCCGAGGATGCTGCAGAGGAGCTGGAAGTCGAGCCGGCCGCCGCCGAAATTGAGCGTGGAGCCGGCCTTCATCTCGGCGAAGGTGAACGGCCGCGAACCCGGCTGCAGGCCGAAGCTCCCGTTGCCGGTCACGGGCACGACCATCGAGTCCTCGCTGAACTGCGTGCCCAAGCTGTTGGTGGTGGTGATGCGCACCGTCACCAGCGCGGCCTGGCCGCCGGCGACGTTGTACGGGGCTGGAACCTCTGCCTGCGCGGACGCCGCGATCGAGGAAAGGACGGCGATGGCGAGCCCGAGCGGCGCGCGGCGGGTCTTGGTGGGCACGGTG
>VHDM01000150.1 GCA_016876055.1 Verrucomicrobiota bacterium | reverse complement strand
ACGGGGCGGAGAAGGTGGTACCGCATTACAATGTGATGGGCGTGGCCAAGGCCGCCCTGGAGGCCAGCGTTCGTTATTTGGCCTACGACCTGGGACCGAAAAAAATCCGGGTGAATGCGATCAGCGCAGGTCCGGTCAACACGCTGGCGGCGCGTGGAATCAGCGGGTTCTCCTCGATGCTCAGCCACTACGAGCAGCACGCCCCGCTGAAGCGGAACATCACTTTGGAGGAGTTGGGTGCAATGGGGGTTTTCCTGGCGTCCGAGGGCGGCGCGGGGGTCACCGGGCAGACGCTGTACGTGGATTCCGGCTACAGCGTGATGGGAATGTGAAGTCGGGGCAAAAGAAGCCGCGGAAATTACTGCTCTGGGATATTGACGGAACCCTCCTGCACACCGGCAAGGCGGGCGAGGCCGCTTTGGGGCATGCGATGGCCACGCTCCATGGAATCTCGCGGGGCCTTCAGGGGCTGGAGATTGCCGGCCGTACCGACAAATGGATTGTGGAACAGTTGCTGGCGAGGGATGGACTCGCTCACGGTGAGAAGGAGATCGCCCGCTTTCTCGATGTTTATGTTGAGCAACTAGCCAAGGAGTTGCCAGCGCGCCAAGGAGGACTCCATCCCGGGGTGCTTGGGATTCTTGAGGAAGGCCATCGTCGGGAAGACATCGTCCAAGGACTGTTGACGGGGAATATTGAGAAAGGGGCGCGGCTGAAACTCTCCCGATACGGGGTGAACCATTTCTTCGAATTCGGCGCCTTTGCCGATGATTCTCCGGTGCGGAATGAGCTGGGGCCCCATGCCCAGCGGCGGGCCCGGGATCGGCATGGGGACGAGTTTCCCCCAGAACGGATCTACATTATTGGGGATACGCCCCACGACGTGGCCTGCGCTCGGGCGATCGGGGCGAAGGCGATCGCGGTGGCCACGGGATCGTTTTCCGTGAAAGAACTCCAAGCCTGCGGGGCGGATGCCGTTTTTACTGACCTTCGGCATCCGGAGAATTTTTTCCGGCTGTTAGATTAGTTAAGGACTTTCCGTTGCCGGCCACAGGGTGAAAGATGGTGGTTCCGTCGAAGGATCTGGCTGCCATGAGGTTGAAATCACCGTCTTGCCATCTGAGGTCTCGACTTGAAGGAACTGCCCGGGCCTAGCGGGATCAGGAGTTCGGCGAGAGGCGTCCAAGCCAGCTTCCCGGAACGCCAGGGCTGCCTTTAAGAAAGCCCGGGTAAGCTGGTGGCGTGTCCTTGTCGTTTCAAACTCCTCAATGCCCCGCAAAGAGTCGGCCAGAATCACGGGAAGACCTTGGGCGGGATTTCCAGCCAGCCATTGCCGCCAAGCCTGGTAAGGTAAGAACGTCTTTTGTTCCAAGGATGAAATTTGTTGTGAGGCTTGGCGCAAATGGGCGGCCAGTCCGATGACATCCAAATCCGGCTTGGGAAGGCGGCCCAGAAACCAACCGGCGTCCTGGGGTTCCGCCAAAAAACCGGTTAACCCGAGTTGTGCGGAGGTGGAGGGCGGCAGACCCTCGAAGTACTCAGCTGCGGACAAAAAGAGGGAGCGATCGACCCGCAGTCCGGACCGCAGGTCATCGACCGATGGCGGAAGCGGGAAACTGGTGACGGTCCTACGCAGGAGATCGTCGGAACCCTGAAAAGACTCGTTTTTATCCAGCAGCAATTTGGACAGCATTACCGTATCGGTTAAACTCCACGAGGAAAGAGATCCAAAACGGAGGGTTCCCAGGCCTTGGAGCTTTTTGATTAACTGAAAATCCGGATCCAAAAAAAGTTCGTCCAAAATCTTTCCGCCATCGGGAATTTCAATGAGAGTAAGCAGGTTGCCTCGAAAAAGCCGGGCGGAATCAGGATACTTTTCCCATTCGACGGGTGGACCGCTCAGAAAAGGTTCCCAAGCCGCCAAAAAAGCCGCCTTGGATTCGGCCTCAGCAGCTAGCTCGGCAGGATTCCAAGCTGGGGCGTTCTCCCCCTGACGAACGGCGAGATCCCTTTGCCGGGCGACTTGGAGGAGATAGGGAGGGGGAGGAAGGTTGCGAAGGCGTTGGAGCAGGGCGACCACCTCGGGAGCGTGATTTTCAGGCGGCGCGGGAAGGCGGCTGAGTTCCTGCTGGAATCTTTCCTCCTCGGTGGGGGGG
>VHDM01000149.1 GCA_016876055.1 Verrucomicrobiota bacterium | reverse complement strand
ACTGGTGATGGAGAGTTGCAGCCAGGTGCCCCCCGCGTCAGTGGACAGCAGCACCGATTGACCGAACCAGAACAGGTGACTTTTGATACCCGGACTTGAATCAGCACAAGTCCATCACGGTGCTGGCATCCAATAGAAGTAGGCGCAGTTGATTCCCGTTGGGAATCCACCTACTTACTTCTGTTGTGAGGAGTTCATGAATCCGTTCCAGCGCATGCTGCTGGCACCGGCCGCCCTTGGCTTGGTGCTTCCTGCCGTGATCGCCCCTGAAACCGCAGCCGCGGGTGAACTGGCGTCGCTGAATGGCCGCGAGGCCATCAACGACTACATGGAGCAGCAAGAAATCGACGAGCTCAAGGCCTGGCGATCCAAAAACCAGGTCACCAGCGTCAACCAGTTTTCCGACATCCGTCCCACCGACTGGGCCTACCAGGCCCTGAGCAACCTGGTGGAGAAGTACGGCTGTGTGGCCGGCTATCCCAACGGCACCTACAAGGGTGGCCAGGCCATGACCCGCTACGAAGCAGCGGCCCTGCTCAACGCCTGCCTCGACCGCGTCACAGAGGTGACCGACGAACTGCAGCGCCTGATGGACGAGTTCCAGAAAGAACTCACCGTGCTCAAGGGCCGCGTCGATGGCCTCGAAGCCAAGGTAGGCGAGCTTGAAGCCACGCAGTTTTCCACCACCACCAAGCTCAAGGGTGAGGTGAACTTCATCTTGGGTGGTGTGCCCGACTACGACGGGAAAACCACCGGCAACCAGGATCGCACCACCTTTAACTACGACCTCCGTCTCAACCTCGACACCAGCTTCACCGGCAAAGATCTGCTGAAAACCAGACTGCGCGCGGCCAACTTCACCGCCGCCAGCCCCTTCAACGACGGCAACAGTCTCTTCAAGCTGGATAAGGCCTCCAGCACCAATGCCGGCACGGGCGGCGCCGGTGGTCTCGACACAATCATCATCGACCGCCTCTTCTACCAGTTCCCGGTGGGCAAGGAGTTCACCCTCACCGCCGGTGCCCTGGTGCGCAACACCGAGATCCTGGCCTTCGTCCCCAGCGCCTACCGCTCGCAGCTGCTCGACTTCTTCACCACGGCCGGCAGCCCGGGGGTCTACAACAAGGCCACGGGTCAGGGTTTTGGTGCCGTCTGGAAGCAGAACGTGGCCAAGGGCAAGGGCTTCTGGAACGCTTCGTTGAACTTCATCGCTCAGGATGGCGAAATCTCCAATGAGGGGATCTTCGACAGTGACGGCAGCCTCAACACCACAGCCCAAATCGGCTACAAGGGCAGCAACTGGGGGGCGGCGGTGGCCTATCGCAACGGCACCTTCGGCACCCGCACCATCAACGCCAATGGCTCCGCCTACAGCAGCCTGAGCGGCAACCAGACTTCCAACAGCTTCTCGGTCGCCGGTTACTGGCAGCCGCTCGACACCGGCATCATCCCTTCGATCAGTGTTGGCTACGGCTTCACGGATATCAGTGGAACCGGATCGGCAGCCAATTCCGACTCCTGGAGTGTGGGCCTGCAGTGGGATGACGCCTTCGCCAAGGGCAACGCCGCCGGCATCGCCATCGGCCAGAACCCCAGCGCGGGCACCGGTGTGGATGATCCGCTGTCGCTGGAGCTCTTCTACAAGTTCCAGGTGACCGACAACATCTCGATCACGCCGGGGATCTTCTACATCACCGACAGTTCCAACCAGGTGGGCAACCAGGACCTCTGGGGCGGCGTGATCCAGACCCAGTTCCGCTTCTGATCGCGGCATGACGCAGCCGGCGTAGCAATTGCTACGCCGGCCCCTTGCATTCATTACGGGAGCAGCCGACGACATCCGACAGCATTCCAGAACGTCCCGATCCCCCCCCTGACATTGGTTGTTATGCCTTTCAAGCTCACGGCCATCCCCACCACAGCTCTGGCCACCACAGCTCTGGCTGCCACCACCCTGGCCAGCGCCATCGGCGTGGCCGGCATGGCCCAGAACCGTCCCCAAGACGTCAATGTCTACTCGGGCCGCCACTACAACACCGACAAACAGCTCTACGCCGAATTCACCCGCCGCACCGGCATCAAGGTGAACTTGCTTGAAGGGAAAGACGACGAACTGATTCAGCGCCTCAAGAGCGAAGGCAGCAAGAGCAAGGCCGACCTGCTGGTGCTGGTGGA
>VHDM01000148.1 GCA_016876055.1 Verrucomicrobiota bacterium | reverse complement strand
GCGATTTTCTTTCCGCACAGGCGATTAAAGAGGGCGCTTTTGCCGACGTTGGGGCGCCCGACAATGGCCACCACCGGGCGGCGGGGATCAACCCCGGCCGGCTTCGCCATAACTGCTCGCATGCAGAAGTTTCCAGCCGCGGGTCAAATACACACCCAGAGAAACCACCGTCAAAAGGCCGGCCAGAACGAGCAACACCTTGGCCAAAGGGTGCATGGGTAGAAGAAGACCGAACGCCACCACGGCGATCTGCAAAAAGGTGCAGATTTTTCCCGTCCAATGCGGCCGGACAAAGTGGTAATGATGAAGCAAGGTTCCCACCAGAACCGTTCCGGCCACGAGAATCAAATCCCGGCTGACCACAAGGATGGGAAACCAGGTAGGGAGTTTTCCCAGCCCGCTGACTCCAACCGTGCCAAGCAGCACAATGGCCGTGACCAGAAGGACTTTGTCGGCGATGGGATCCAGGATCCGGCCGAGCTGGCTTTTCTGACCGAACTGACGAGCCACCCAGCCATCAATTCCATCCAAGGCGGCCGCGACTGCAAAAAGAACCACTGCCGCCCAGTACCAACCGGAGCCCGTGTATCCCTCAGCCTGGCTCTCATTGTGGTATAAAAGAGCCAAGGCAAAGAGCGGGACCAGCAGGATCCGCAGCAAGGTGATGCTGTTGGCGACGGTCATGCGGTGACCAAGGTCCCTTCTGCCATTTGGCGCCGGGTACGCTCCAAGCGCTGTAAAACCCGCTCCTTCCCAAGGGCCGTGAGCAGCCCAAAAAGCGAGGGGCCGACCGTACGCCCGGAGACGGCGGCGCGGGCCAGATGGATGACCTTGGCAGGCTTGGCTCCGGCTTCCTCAGCCACTTTTTTGCAGGCCCCCTCGATAGTGGAATCGTCCCAGCCTGTCCCCATGGCCCCCAAGGCGGAGGACAGTGCCTCCAGCCATTTCCCTGCCTCTGGGGCCCCGAGCTGCTTCTTTTTGGCCTCCGCACTATATTCGTACTCCTCGCCAAGATAAGGATCCAACCACTCCGCCATTTCGCGTCCGGTGCGCACCTTCTCGCGAATCAAGGGCAACAATCGCTTCAGCAAGTCAGGATCCATTTGCGCGACCTTCGGCCGAGTCCGACGGAGGTATTCATCCGCAAACTTCTGGAACTCCGCATCCGTCAGGGTTCGCCAGTATTCCCCGTTCATCCAGAACAACTTGTCCCCGTCAAAACGGGCGTTGCTGCGATTGATGTTGGGCAGATCAAAGCGCTGGATGAGATCCGGAACGGGGAGAATTTCCTGGTTTTCTCCCGGTGACCACCCCAGCAGACAAAGATAGTTCCGTACGGCCGCCGGGAGATAGCCGGCTTCCTCATAAAAACCGAGTGCCGCCCCCTCATCCCGCTTGCTCATCTTGGATCCACCCCGATTCAAGATCAGCGGGATATGGCCGAATTGTGGAGGGGCGGCTCCCAGGGCCTCGTAAAGGGCGATATGCTTGTGGGTGTTGGTCAGGTGATCCTCCCCGCGGATCACGTGGGTGATCCCCATCTCCAAATCGTCGACGACATTGACGAAGTGAAACACCGGGCTGCCGTCCTTTCGCTGAATCACCAGGTCCGGCTCCATCGTCCGGTCAAAAGTGACCTCCCCGCAGACCAGGTCCTTCACTACCCCCGGAGTCTTGGGCATCTTAAACTTCAGCGCCCCGCCGTCCTCGTAGGTCTTCCCGGTCGCCTTTAGTTTTTCGAGGTACCTCCGGTAAATATCGCCGCGCTGGCTTTGAAAGTAGGGTCCGCGGTCCCCGCTGGTGCCCCCCTTCCCGTCCGGGCCCTCATCCCAATCCAAGCCCAACCAACGCATCCCACGAAAAATGACGTCCACCGCCTCTTGCGTGTTGCGGGCCTGATCGGTGTCTTCAATTCGCAGGACAAACTTGCCCCCGGTGTGCCGCGCATAGAGCCAGTTAAACAGGGCGGTGCGCGCCCCGCCGATGTGCAGCATCCCGGTGGGAGACGGGGCAAAGCGGACGCGGACCTGACTCATCTCTCTTTAATGCCAGCAAGGTCCGCCCACTTCAATGACTCTAGTCCGCCATGGTTTTCTTGGTTGGTGACCTTTTACAAAGGTAAGGCGACCAGTCCCTTGGTCGCCTCGTGCACAATTTCTTTGCTGAAACTTCTCCGCCTTC
>VHDM01000147.1 GCA_016876055.1 Verrucomicrobiota bacterium | reverse complement strand
GCCTGATTTTTCTCCGCTGGAGGCCAGACTGGGTCCGCGGCTGCACCTATCTCGTTCTCCTCATCTCCCTCGCCGCCGCTGCTTTCACCCTGCGGGCCGCCGTCCTCGGCGGCCAAATCCGCCACCCCGAGTTCCGTCCTGCACTCAACGAATCTCCCGATCACACTCGGGACGACTGACCCTTTGATGTTCGAAAGGGGCGATGGAGACCATCGCCCCTGCCGGATTCTCTCTGCCCAACGTTGTCATCATATTGTCACAGAGGTTCGCTTGTGGTTCTTCCGTAAAACCATAAAGAAATCGCATGCGGGATGTGCTGATCCTGACGAACGGCCAGGAAGAGCATCACTATGCCGCGCGGACTTTGCGGGACCGGATTGAGGATCTCGCCGGAACCGATGTGCGGGTGGAGATCCGGGAGGTGGGCCAAGAAGGGATGGGAAGCTGGATTGCCTGGATCCGGGAGCGGCTGGGGAAGAAGAAGGACGCGGCGGAAAAGTTGCTCAAGTGGGTCCGGCGAACCAACGAAGGCACCTTTGGAAAATCGCGATGGCCCCAGTTTCGGCGTTCCGTGGCCTTGGCCTTGGATGAGGGAACCCCTGAGCTCGTTATCTTTTTTGACCTGGCCGTGGGATTGGCCCTGCAAGAGAGGGTGGGAGACCGAACCGAGGCCGGGTTTCAACGGATCGGGGTGGCGCTCGAGGCGGAAAACGTGCGCGCTTGGGAAAAGGTCCCGGCCGACCTGATCTGGACGGCGGATGAGGGGCCGGCAGCGGAACTAAAACACAAACATATCCCCGCCAAGGAAGTGCGCGCAGGGGGGTGGCCGGTGCGTCCGGAGTTCGTCTGCAGGGAGCGGAGCGAGGCAAAGGGCAAACCGGGAGAGCCGTTCCGGGTGCTTTATTTGGTGAATTCCCGCCGGCGGAAAGCCCTGCGCACGGTAGAGCGGCTTTTGAAAAACAGGAAAGTCCGGGTCACGGCGGTGGTGGGGCGTGAGGAGGAGCTGAAGGCGGACCTGCGGAAGGCCTTTGGCGTGGAGGAGCGGCTGACGGTACGGGGTTGGATTAAGAATCTGGGGGCGCTGATCCGGGAGCATGATCTGGTGATCACCAAGCCCGGGATGATCACCGTCCGGGAGATTCTGGCGGTCGGCCGGCCGGTGGTATTAGTCGAGGGCGGAAAAAAAGCGGAGGAAAGGAAGGACATGTGCCGGCTGGTGGTGCGGTTGGGATGCGGAGCGTTGGCCGACTCGCCGGGTGAAATTGCCAAACGGGTGGAGGCGGCGCTGGAGGGCGGGGGTGTGGGCTTCCGGGAGTGGCGAAGACGGGCGCGGAAGGAGTCCTTCCGGGCCGAGGGGGCGGCGGAGCGGTTAGCCGAGACGGTAGTGCAGCGGGTGAGGGCGGCCTCCACGGCGGACCGGCTGCCGGAACTGCGACTGCTGCCGGCCCCGGCGGCCGGGCAGAAGCAGCTGCTGATGGTCGATCTCCATTGTCATTCGGTCTACTCCGATGGCCGGATGAGTTTGCGGGAGCTGGTGGACTTTTACGGGCGGCGGGGATTCGACGCGATGGCGGTCACGGACCATGTGGTGGACAAGGGTTGTCTGATCGGGCGGTTGGTGGATCTGACGGGGTTGGTGATGACGATGGAGGATTTGCCGGAATATTTTCGGGCTCTACAGGAGGAGAGGAATCGGGCCTGGATCAAGTACCGGATGATTTTGTTTCCCGGGATGGAGTTCAACCTGGACGGGTTGACGGCGAAGCGGTCGGCCCACTTGTTGGGGGTGGATCTGAAGGAACCGATCGATCCGGGGATGAAGTTGAAAGCGATCTGCGAGGCGATCCGGGCACAGGGTGGACTGACGATCGCCGCCCATCCGCATCACATGACCTCGATGTGGGGGAGGGACACGCTCTTCCTGTGGGAGCGGCAAGAAGAGTATCAGCCGTACATTGATGCGTGGGAGATCGGGAACCGGGACGATTTGTTCAATCCGGTGGGGTTAAAGCGTCTGCCGTTCATCGCGGGAAGTGATTTCCACAAGCCCAAGCACCTGACCAGCTGGAAGACGCTGCTATTTTGTGAAAAGGAGCCCGAGGCGATCAAGGCCTGCATCCGGGAGAATAAAAATGTATCCATCACCCTGTTTCGGGATCATCGGTTTGGCTGGGTGGCGGAGGAAAAAAGGGACAAGATTCAATCCACGGCAGTTAAGGTAGGAGGATGGTCGCGAACGTAAAAG
>VHDM01000146.1 GCA_016876055.1 Verrucomicrobiota bacterium | reverse complement strand
CTCAGCATGAACGGGGCGGCGATCTTGATCCGGAGTCGTGCCCAGAGGAACATCAAGTGGTGAGTACCGTGCCCGTTTCCCAACCGGTGGAGCCGTCGGTGTCGGTCAAACCCAAGCTGGCCCCCAGTCCCGCGGTGGCCACCGATCCGGCTCCCATCAAAGTCTCCATCCAAAATCTGAATTTTTTCTACGGCACCCACCAAGTGCTCCGAAATGTCAGCCTCGACGTACCGGCTGACCAGGTGACGGCCCTCATCGGACCTTCCGGTTGCGGCAAGACGACGCTGCTTCGCTGTCTGAATCGGATGCATGATCTTTACCCAGGAAACCGCTATGAGGGCACGATTACCCTGCAACCTGGCAACACGGATATTCTCGGTCCCGGCATGGATCCCATTCAGGTACGGATGCGTTGCGGGATGGTGTTCCAGAAACCCAATCCTTTCCCCAAAAGTATTTATGAGAATGTGGCTTATGGGTTGCGTCTGCAGGGGATGAACCGGCGGCGGGAGCTGGATGAGCGGGTGGAGAAGGCCCTGCGGGAGGCAGCGTTATGGGAAGAGGTGAAAAGCCGGCTGCACCAACTGGCGCACAACCTCTCGGGCGGCCAGCAACAGCGGCTGTGCATCGCCCGGGCGATCGCGACGGACCCGGACTTGGTGCTCTTTGATGAGCCGACGAGCGCACTCGATCCGATTGCCACGTCCAAAATTGAAGAGCTGATCGTGGAGCTCAAAAAACGGGTGACGGTGATTATCGTGACCCACAATCTTCAACAGGCGGGTCGGATTTCGAACATGACGGCCTTCATGTACCTCGGGGAGCTGATCGAGTTTGGGGAGACCAACCGGGTCTTCACCAATCCGTCGAAACCGCAAACGGAAGATTACATTTCCGGGAGGTTTGGATGAGACCGGCCTCTCGCGCGTTGACAGGGAAGGCCGGGGGAGTAGCTCTGTAAGCAGATGAGCCAACCGACGCTAGAACCCCAAGAGGAAAAGTTGGACCGGATCCGCGGGTACTTCCGCGGAGAACTACTCACCTTACGGGAAACCCTCCTGCGGATGGCCAGTCTGGCCCATCAGAATCTGAATATGGCCTTGGAGTCTCTGGTGGAGCGGAATGCCAAAAAAGCCCAGCAGGTCATCCAAGCGGATTTGGAAATGGACCGGCTGGAGGTGGAGGTGGATGAGATGGTCACCCATTTTATGGCCACCCAGGCTCCAATGGCTTTGGCGTGCCGGCTGATGCTCTCGGGTTCCAAAATCTCCTCCGATCTGGAACGGATTGCGGACCAAGCGGTTTCGATTGGGCGGCGCAGCTTGATCCTGCTGGATGAACCGCCCCTCAAGCCGCTGATCGATATTCCCCGAATGGCCCAGCATGTCTTGGCGATGATCAAAGCGGCCACCGATGCCTTTGTGGAGATCGCCCCGGAAAAGTGCGCGGACATCATTCGGATGGACGTAGAGGTGGATAATGTCAACCGGCAACTGGAGCGGGAACTGACCAGTTTCATGGTCGAGAATCCCAAGACGATCAACCGGGCGCTGAATCTGATGCTGGTGGCCCGGTTCTTTGAACGGGCGGCCGATCATGCCAAAAATATTTCGGAACTGGTGTTCTACCTCTACACGGGGAAGGACATCCGGCACGAGGCGGAGCTGAGCAAAACCCCGTAGGGTTTTGCGATGAGGTGGGAAAAGAGCAACGGGTTGCGGGTCGCTCGTGGCGGGTAGCTGGAAGTCGGTAACCTGTCCCGAGGTGGTATTTACCGCAGAGGCGCAGAGGACGCGGAGGGGGTATGTGCAAGAGTTTGTACCTCTGACCCCCAAAAAATCGACCTCTGACCCCAAAACCACCATAGCTCCCTCATCGAGGATTGGATTTTAAGGTCCAAGGTGGCGGGCTGGGGCGGCCCTCTCAAAGCTACTGCTGTTGGATGGTGAGCTTGAGGAAGGCGCGCGGATTGGTGGCGGCGTTAAACTGGTAATCGCGGCGCTGGAAGCCGGTCGGCACATTGATCTGGTTGGAGGTGTTGGTGGTGAAGCCGGAGCTGGTCCAGTGGGTGGAAGAGCCCAAGTCCAAGGTGGCCTCAGGGTAGATCAAGAGGTTGGTGTCGTTGGTTCTGACTACGGCCGACATGGACAGGGTGGAGCCGGTCAAGGTCGCGACCGGGAGCAGGCTCTGGTCATTGCCATTGGTGCCGCCGCCCAAGGCATATTCGACCAGGGCGGGAACCCCGTCCCCGTCC
>VHDM01000145.1 GCA_016876055.1 Verrucomicrobiota bacterium | reverse complement strand
ATCCGAGAACGCCATCGCCACCGCTATGAGTTTAACAACGCCCATCGCCCCATTTTAGAAAAAGCCGGACTACGTATCAGCGGTACCTACCCCAAAGGAGATCTGGTGGAAGTGATCGAAATTCCCGGCCACCCTTGGTTTGTGGCCTGCCAGTTTCACCCCGAGTTCCGCTCCAAACCGGATGTCCCCCATCCCCTCTTCCGGGGTTTTGCCGAAGCGGCCCGACGCCATGCCCAAAAATCCTAGAGCCAAGTTCCTCCTGATCGGCGGCCCCTGCGTTCTGGAGTCGCGCAAAACCTCCCTGCTTATCGGGAAAACCCTTCGTGACCTGTGTCAAACCCTAGGGTGGGACTACATTTTCAAGGCCAGTTACGACAAGGCTAACCGGACCTCGATCTCCTCCCCACGCGGGCCTGGCTTTCGCAAGGGCCTCCGCGAACTCGCCGCCATCCGAAAACTCCTCAAGGTTCCGGTCCTCACGGATATTCATTCGCCCGAAGAAGCCCGCCAGGCTGCCAAGGTTGTCGATATTCTCCAGATTCCCGCCTTTCTCTGCCGGCAGACCGACCTGCTTTTGGCTGCCGCCAAAACCCGCAAAGCCGTCAACGTGAAGAAAGGCCAGTTCCTCACCCCTGAGTCGGTGGACGCCGTCATGGAGAAACTCAAAAAGGGAGGCTGCCGGAACGCCTGGGTCACGGAACGAGGCACCACCTTTGGACAGGGCGATCTGGTGGTCGATATGCGGGGCTTGGTCACCATGCGGAATCGGGGCCATCGGGTGATCTTTGACGCCACCCACTCCGTGCAGCGCCCCACGGGGGGTAAGGTAACTTCGGGGGACCGCCGTTTTATTCCTGCCCTGGCTCGGGCCGCGGCGGCCGCTGGGATCGACGGCCTCTTTCTTGAGGTACATCCCAATCCCGCCAAAGCCCTCTCTGACCGGGCCAGCATGCTTCCCCTAACCCAAGCCGAAAAGTTGCTCCGCCAAATCAACCGTATCCTCTATGCGGTCGCTTAAGGCTCTTTCGGCCGCCGGATTATTGCTCGGCGTTACCGTCCTGCGGGCCGGCAACGGCCCGGAATTTCCCATCGGCTCCGTGATCCAAAACTTCGCTCTGCCCCAAACGGATTCCTCCGGCCGTCAAACCGCCTTGGTAAAAGGCAAGCGAGCCACGGTAGTCAGCCCCAATCAGCTAAAAATTGAGGATTTGAATGTTGAGCTCTACAATTCTGAAGGCAAAGCCGAGACAGTCATTACCGCCACCCGCAGTGATTTTTGGAGAAAGGAAAACAAGCTCACCTCCGACTCAGGCATCTTGGTGAAGCGGCCTACCCTGCTGATTTCCGCCAATGGGATCGACTGGAATGTGGCCGAATCTTCCGGCACGCTCTACAGCCGCGTGCGTGTTGTTCTCAGTTCAGCTCCATGAAATGGGTCCTGCCTATGCTCTTGTTCTTGAGTCCGGGGGGATTTGCCACGGCGCAGGATTCGTCAACTCAGGCGAACCCAGGCAGCAGCGGCGTTGGACAAACCGTTATTACCAGCGATACCCTCGATTTAAACTTGGGTAAAAGCAAAGGCCAAAAACAGGGCCTCTTCCGGGGCAACGTCAAGGTGGATGAACCGCGCTTCATCATGACTTCCAAGGAAATGACCGTCTTTTTTGCAGAGGATGATTCGGTTCAGGATGTGGAGGCACGTGAAGATGTAATCATTGAGCGGAAAGACGGCTCCTCCAAAACCTCAAGTGAGAAAGCCGTGTACAACCTAAAGGAGAAGAAACTCACCTTGCTCAAGGTCACCCGCCAACCAAAAGCCACCACCGGCGACAAAACCGTCCTGGCCGACAAAATCATCCTTTTCCCAGAAGAGGACAAAATGCTCACCGAAGGGGCCAGTCGGGTGATGCTCCAGAAACCTTGAGCCAGCCAACCACTGAAACTGCCGCCCCACGGGCCCCGGTGACCGGGGACTTTCTGCTTTCCTGCAACGAACTCGTCAAACGATACGGGGAAAGAAACGTCGTCAACGGCATCGCTCTCGGGGTCCGCCCGGGGGAAGTTGTGGGCCTGTTAGGGCCCAATGGAGCCGGGAAAACCACCAGCTTTTATATGATGGTGGGCCTGGTTCGCCCCACCGCTGGCACCGTCCAACTGGCGACGGAGGATGTCACCGGAATGCCCATGTACCGGCGTGCCCGTCGTGGGATCGGTTACCTTCCGCAAGAGGAATCTATTTTCCGTCGTTTGACCGTGGAAGAAAACCTTCTGGCGATTTTGGA
>VHDM01000144.1 GCA_016876055.1 Verrucomicrobiota bacterium | reverse complement strand
AAACTAACGGCATGAGGCCGAAAAGCGAGCTCCATCTTTGATTCGAGCAGCTCAAGACCTTTCGGAAGAACTACACTGCCAAGCGCAGGGGATATGAACTTGATCTGGTTGCCTTCTCGACTAATTGAGCCTGGAAACAGGTTAATGGAGCCAATGAATTGTGCAACGAAACGATTCACCGGGAAATCGAATAAGTCCATGGGTGTACCGACTTGTTGAATGATTCCTTGGTCCATCACTGCAATGCGCTGGCAGGTCGTAAGAGCCTCTTCCTGGTCATGGGTTACAAAAATTGTTGTAATTCCCAGCCGCCGTTGTAACCGAACGAGTTCTTGCCGAGTCTGTGCGCGGAGCTTTGCGTCTAGGTTTGATAGCGGTTCATCAAGGAGCAGTACCTGGGGTTCGATAGCGAGCGTTCTCGCGATTGCGACCCGCTGTTGTTGCCCCCCCGAGAGTTGACCAGGCCGGCGCTGAGCAAAGTCTGCAAGGTCAACCAGTTCGAGAGCAGCAGCCACTTTCTGATCAATCACTGGTTTGGAAAGTTTGCGCGCTTCGAGCCCAAAGGCGACGTTTTGCCATACCGTCATGTGCGGCCATAGGGCATAGCTTTGAAAGACCATCCCGACATTTCGAAGCCAGGGAGGGGTTCCGGTGACATCCTTTCCGTCAATCAGCAACTCACCGCTCTGATGCTGATTGAATCCTGCAATAAGCCGCAATAAGGTCGATTTTCCCGAGCCGGAAGGCCCAAGCAGGGCGAAAAATTCTCCAGGCTCAACCCGTAATGTAATGTCGCGCAGTACCCGCGTCGACCCAAACGACAGCGCAATATTTCTAATATCGATACCGACGGATTTCATCGATTGGCTCCGATGGATTGATGGGGCGTCGCAGTAGCCGCGATCCGATGCGTAATATAGGTGCCTAAGGCGACGAGGGTGATGGCGATCACACTTAGCGCTGCGCCAGGACCGCGTCCCGCGATGGATTGGAAGTACAAATAAATCCCATAGGACATGGGCGCGAGACTCTCGCGGCTCGTTAATAAAATAGTTTCTGAGATCTCGGCTGCCGCCGTAATAAAACTCGTTACAAATCCCGCAAGGATTCCACCCATCATCAGGGGGATAACAATTCGGCGAATCGTCTGCCAACGACCGGCACCGAGATTCTCAGCGGCCTCCTCCAGCGCTGGGTGGACTTGTGTTAAGGCGGCCATACATGAACGAAGCGCGTAGGGTAGTCGTCGCACCGAATAGGCAATTACAAATATGAACCAGCTGGCGGTTAATGCACCTGCTCCAAATGGTAATTCGATACCCCTGAAGGCCCGCAAGTATCCAATACCAAGAACTAGTCCTGGCATCGCGAGAGCCACAGTAACCAGGTGGTCAAGCAGTTGGCGGCCGGGAATTGAGGTGCGCAGAACAATATAGGCGATTGCAGCCCCAATCAGCACGTCGATTACCGCCGCTAATCCGCAATAGAGTAGCGTATTCCAGATCATCTGCTTAGAGTCAGAAAATACCGTTGCATAGTGTGCGAGGGTAAACTGTTCAGGCAGGATGCTAAAACTCCACACTTTAAAAAACGACATCAAAAGAATACCAATGTGGGGGGACAGCACAAGCATCAGAACCCCAATAATCCAGCCGTAGGCAAGCGTTGTCTGCCAACTGGTGAGTTGACGCTTCGGAGCCTGCGCCCCTCCGCGTGATACGAGTGCGTAATCACGGCGCTTCACAAACCACCAAGCGCCACCCATAGCACCGATAGAAAAAATAACAAGAATCACACAGATTACGTAGCCGATAGGGTCCTCAATTCCGATTGAGGTAACGCGCAGGTAAGCCTGTGGGGCAAGCATATTGGTAACATTTAAAACGAGGGGCGTTCCAAGATCATCAAACACCTTGATGAATACCAAGGATGCGCCAGCAATGTATCCGGGGAGTGCGAGTGGAAATACGACTTTGCGGAAAAGCCGCCACCCGGATGCGCCAAGGTTTTGTCCTGCCTCCTCCATAGAGGAATCAATTGCTGCGAGGGAAGCGGATAGATTAAGCAGAATAAACGGGAAGTAGTGAAGGGTCTCGACAAAAATAACGCCGTTAAGCCCCTCCATGATGGGTAGGCCAAATCCGAAATTCTCGTTGAGAATAAGGTTAACCGCTCCGGATCTTCCGAAAATAAGTTGCATTGCAGCCGCGCCAACAAAGGCGGGCATGATGAGTGGAAGTACTCCCAGGGTCTGAATGAGCACCGCCCCCCGGAACTGAAACCGCATTGTGAGATAAGCCAATGGAACAGCAAT
>VHDM01000143.1 GCA_016876055.1 Verrucomicrobiota bacterium | reverse complement strand
AGCTTCGGACTTAAAGAGTTCTTCCTCATCCAATCCCGGCAACCAAGCCACGGCTGTTTTGGTCCAAAGACTTCTCCAAGATCATCATTTTGCGGGAAAACGACTCACCGAGGAAAAGGCCCGGGAATGGATCCGGAATTACCTCGAGGCACTCGACTACAACCATGCCTTTTTTCTGGAAAGCGACGTGAAAGCTTTCCAAGACAGTTACGCTCCCGCCCTCGCCAAACTGACCCAGCGGGGGGACGTTTCCCCAGCGTATGAGATTTTTAAAGTTTTCAACGACCGCGCCCGCGAACGAATTGATTGGATCAAGCGTCGCCTGACCTTGCCCTTTGATTTTTCCACCGACCAGACCTATGAGCTGGATCGTACCCGCGTTAATTGGCCTCCGGATGCCGCCGCGGCAGACGATCTTTGGGAACGGCGCCTCAAATTCGACCTGCTTCGTGAAAAGCTCATGGCCAAGATTCCGGCGGAAAAACCCCAAAACCAAGCCGAACAAAAAAAAGAGGAGGACCCGGCCCTCACGGTCACCAAACGGTACGACCGACTCCTCAGGAACCTTGAAGATTATGATAACGAGGAAATCTCGGAGCTTTACCTTACCGCCCTGTCCAGTCTTTTTGACCCCCATTCCACCTACATGAGTGCCTCAACCCTTGAAGATTTCGCCATCGGCATCAAGTTGGCTTTGGTAGGAATCGGGGCCGTTCTTTCAAGCGAGGATGGCTACTGTGTGATCAAAGAGCTCGTTCCGGGTGGCCCGGCGGATTTGGATGGCCGTCTTAAGGTCGGAGACAAGATTGTGGGGGTGGCGCAAGGCGAGAGCCATTTTGAAGACATCGTCGACATGAAGCTGCGCAAAGCGGTTAAAAAAATCCGCGGACCAAAGAATACCCTGGTCCGCCTCCAGGTAATTCCCGTCGGCAGTGCGGCTGGTGAGCTTCGGGAAATTTCGATTACCCGCGAAGTCGTTCGCTTATCGGAGCAGCAGGCCAGTGCCACGATTTATGATTTGCCAAAATCTGCAGCCCAGGCCGCCGCCGCCAGGGAGTCCTCTCCAACCTCGGCCCCTGCAGAACCCGCTCCCAGTTTTTGGAAAAATCTGAAAAGCAAGGTGTCCGGCAGCCCGGAGGGAACGGCCTCCGCTTTGGCGGCAGCCATTCCGGTGAAACGGTCGGATGCCTGGAGAATCGGCGTTGTGGATCTTCCTAGTTTTTATGGGGATGTGGCTGGCACGGATTCCGCCGCCAGCGGCAATGGGGCACCCACCCGGCCAACTTCCCAGGATGTCGCCATGATCCTCCAGCAACTGAATCAGGCCCAAGTGGACGGCATCCTTCTGGATTTACGCAAAAATGGCGGCGGCCTCCTGGATGAGGCGGTGGCTCTTACCGGTCTGTTCATTGAGGAGGGGCCGGTGGTGCAGGTGCGGGATGGCAAGGGCACCATTATTCAAAGAACGGATGACGACCCTGAGGTTCTCTATCGAGGGCCCCTTTTGGTTATGGTGGGGCGGCGCAGTGCCTCAGCCTCGGAAATTGTGGCAGGGGCCCTGCAAAACTATCAGCGCGCTCTGGTTGTGGGCGAGAAAAGCACCCATGGCAAGGGAACGGTTCAGGCGGTGGTGGAGCTTGGAAAATTTTTACAACGGCCAGACCAAAGCCAGCCCAAACTGGGAGCCATGAAATTGACCATTCAAAAGTTTTATCTGCCGAATGGCCACTCCACCCAAAACCGGGGCGTGGTCCCCGATATCTCCATTCCCTCCCCGCTGGATCATATGAAGATTGGGGAGTCGGATTTACCCAATCCCCTGCCCTGGGACGAAATTCAGCCAGCCCTTTACTCCTCCTCTTCCGGCATGGACCCCACGATGGAGGCGATTTTAAAGGACAGATCCAAAGAACGCCTTTCTTCGGATCTGGACATGGCTTTTCTCCAGCAAGACATCGAGAAACTACGGAGTCGCATGGAAGCCGGCACCATTTCCCTTAACGAGGGTCGTCGTCTTGAGGAGAAAAAATTAGAGGATTTACGTAACCAACAAAGGAAAAATATCGAAAGCCAGGTGGAACAGGCGCTTGCACCCACCGTGTACATGGTGATTGACGCCAAAAAGAATTCGGTGGTGACCACGGACAAAAATCCGAAGAAAAAGAAAGTTTCTTTCGGGGTGTCCGCGGACGAGAAATCGGAGGATATTACCGACGCGGTTGATCTTGCCGAAACCCTCGAACTCCGGGAAAGCCTGCGGATCATGACGGATTGGCTCGCCCTCACCTCGCCCACCCGCACCGCCACGATCGCCAAAGATAAAGACGCGGCCAAGGCCACCTCCGTGAAATAGCCCGATGGCCC
>VHDM01000142.1 GCA_016876055.1 Verrucomicrobiota bacterium | reverse complement strand
GCTTAGGCCGAGAGGGTGGCCGCTTCCTTTTTGGGGGACCGGCCTCTGCCCCGGGGCTTTTTCTCCCCGGCGTCTGTTTTCTCCTCGCGGGCGGCGCTTGCCGGAACGGGGGGTGCGCTCCGGCGGCCTTCTTCGATGGCCTCGGCCAGAGGCTCGAGGATGGCGCGGATCGAGCGGATGGCGTCATCGTTGCAGGGAATGGGCACGGTCGCCTGATCGGGATCGGCATTGGTGTCAGCCAAAGCGATCACCGGAATGTTCAAACGGTGGGCCTCCCGGACGGCAATGTCTTCGCGGGTGAGATCAATGACCACCACGGCCGCGGGATTTTTATCCATCTCGAGGATACCGGCGAGGTTACGGCTGAGCTTGGCTTTTTCGCGGCGGAGCGTGGCGGCCTCCTTCTTGGGCATGAGGTCCATGGCACCGGTGCGCTCTTTGTCTTCGATGCTCTTTAAGCGGGCCACGCTGCGACGGATGGTGGTGAGGTTGGTGAGGGTGCCTCCGAGCCAGCGGCCGTTGACGTAATGGGAGCCCGTGCGCTCGGCCAGTTCCTTGATGACTTCCTGGGCCGGCTTCTTGGTGCCGACAAAAAGGACGCGCCCGCCTTGGGACGCGGCATTGCGAAGGAAATCAGCCGCCTTGCGGATCTGTTCTGCGGTCTTTGAAAGATCGATGATGTAAATCCCGTTTTTGGGGGCAAAAATAAATTCCTTCATCTTGGGGTTCCAGCGATCTGTCCGATGTCCAAAATGGACGCCGGCCTCGAGCAGCCGTCTCACTTCCGCTTCTGTTGCCATCATGGTTTGTCTTTCCTGTCCGCTTATGACCCCGATTTTCAGGGCTTCCCTTTCTAGGGAATAAGGTTTCTGTTTCGGTGTCCGCTTGCGCAGACGTTATTTCTGGCCCCGCCAACCAGCCCACTCCATGGCCTGGATGACGAAGAATCGAAAATCATACTGATTAAGTCCCTTTCGCCAAGCTTTTCCCCTTCCCCCTCTTCAACTTACATATCCCCCGTTTCGACCTCCGACCCCACCTCTGACCCCAAATCTTTAGCTGGGACCTTATGGAATCTATTTATTATAAAAATTTGTTGACAAAGTAATGCAAAGCCATAGGACAGAGAAATATGCGAAGGATTTTATCTTCCTTGGGCATCCTTTTATTTATGGTTTTCTTGCCACAATTGGTTATTGGAGAATCGGTTAAGCCAAGTATTTATAAGAATAAAACTCCTACCGATACTGAAGGAAAAACAACATCTAGTTTCCCGCTCCGGCGAAACATTGTGACAACCTATTTTTGGATCGGCCAAGGAGATACGCCCATCAGCGCAACCACCAACATCAAGAGCGCCTGGGACTCATTTTGGAAAAAGAATTTTGGCGGGATCGACTGCCCCGACCAGCGGAAGGACGCCAAAAAGTTCCGCGAAGCCAGCCTGCCCCGGAAATTCGCCCCGACGCTGAATCCGTTCTACGTGGCCCTTCCGTTCAACGACATCGCTTTCCCGAAAAAGTCCCGGAAATGGGTTTACTGGTGGGATGAGGAGAAGTACAAAAAAGGCCGCTTCGATTCCCAGTGCAAAGGTCGTTGGATCATGATTAGGTTCAACAACAAGGTCTGCTACGCCCAGTGGGAAGATGTTGGCCCCCTTCGCTACGACCATGCGGAGTATGTTTTTGGCGATGAGCTACCCACCCGCCATTCCCGGGCCGGACTCGATGTCTCCCCCGCCGTGCGCGACTACCTCGGATTGAGCGGGCTGGACAAGACGGACTGGAAATTCGTCAAGGACGATCAAGTGCCTTACGGCCCCTGGATCGAATACGGCGAACAGGCGATTCTCTACAGTGCCATCAAAGAACAAGCGGCCAAAAAATCCGGACGGGACCTTTAGGTCGGGCACCAACGCCCCAAGGGCGTTTCGGTGGGTTGCTTGCAGCACGTTAATTCTCTAAGGGGAAGCATGCCATTATCCCGGCGATTCAAAAAACCTTCGGTGCTTTTGGTGTTGCCTATCTACAACGAGGCCCATGAGGCGGGCCGAGTCTGTAAAGAAGTTCGACCTTTTTTGGCAAAGCACCGTGATTGCAGGGCCATTTTCGTCGACGATGGCTCCCACGACGGCACGGTTGAAGCCTTCCGGCGAGGTCTGCGGGGACTCAAAAGAGCCGCAGTGATGGGGTTGCACGCCAACGGCGGAAAAGGCAAGGCGGTCCGCCTGGCCTTCGCCGGCGCCAAGGAGGATTATCTCATCTTTCTCGACGGCGACCTGGCCTACTCGCTGTCTCACCTCCGACCGATGATTTCGGCGCTAAAAAGCAGCGATATGGTCATTGGCTCCCGCTCGATGGTGGCCCAAGCGGAAGGTTCCCTCCCCAAACGGCGCGCCTTCCTCGGTTGGGG
>VHDM01000141.1 GCA_016876055.1 Verrucomicrobiota bacterium | reverse complement strand
CGGGCTGGAAAAAAATTCTCGTGGTCGACCTTGGTTTTCTGGGAGACACCATCCATTCCATCCCCGCCCTGCGGGCCTTGCTGGCCACCGGAGCGGAGGTGGATGTCATGACCACCGCCGTTGGCGCGGAAGTTCTCGGCATGGTCCCGGGAATCCACCGCATCTGGGTGACCCCTCTCCGCAAACCCAGCCCTCCGTGGTGGCAGGGGGTGGCTCAAATCTATGCAATCCGTTCCCAAAAATACGATGCTGCCCTTTCCTGGATTGGCTCTGACCGCAATTTCTATGGCGTGGGCTGGTCAGGCGCCCGCGCCCGCGTTGCCCGGATCACCGGCAAGAACTCTTGGCCCGCCCGGCTCCGGCTGACCCGCGCCATCGACGGAAGAGATCGCTCCCAGCCGGTCTTTAAACAAAGGCTCTCTTTTTTGCGTGAGGTGGGCTGGGCGGGCAAAGATCCCGGTTGGTCTTTTAAAATTCCTGATCAGGAAAGAAGCGCGACAAGGAAGATTGTCCAAAAGCCCTTCATCCACCTTTCCGTGAATGCCGCCAGCACTCCGCTCAACGAATGGCCCTTGCATGACTGGGCCGAGGCTCTCCGGAGAATTTGGCAGGAAGTCCCCTCACTCGAGGTGTTGGCCACCGGCGCGGGCTCCGAGCGCGAAAGCGCCCGCCTGACAGACCTGGCCGCCCTTGTCGGCGATTCCCGTCTGAAAGTCCACGCGGATCGGGCCTCGATTCCCTTCCTGGCGGCGTTGCTGGAATCATCAGAACTTCACCTTGGTCTCGACTCCGGCACCCTCCACTTGGCGGTGGCCCTGGGAAAGCCGACGGTTTCGCTTTTTCGCGAATCCGCAGGGCTTCTTGGGTGGGCGCCCCGGGGTTCCGGCCACCGGGTTCTGGTGCGCGACTGCCCCTGCCACGCTCTTGGTCGACCGTCCTGCGCCGGGGGCCGCGCCCTCTGCCTGTCCGAAATTTCCGCTGAGGAGGTGGCGCAAGCCGTCCTCGCACTTTTGCCGGGTCGTGGCAAAAACTGAACTCATGGCTCTGCCGGAATATTTTTCCGAACTCGCCTCCTTTCGAGAGCATTTTTCTGAGGGATTTCCGATCCTGTGTTATCACAAGATCGAGCCCGTTCCTGACGGCGCCCGGATCAAGGGGCTCTACCTCGAGCCCGCCCTTTTCCGTCGGCAAATCCAAGAGATGTCGGGCGCCAATTTTTCCTTTGCCCTGCCTGGGTCTCTCACCCCTTCCCAATCTGTTGCCATCACCTTCGATGATGGTTTTCTCAGCAACCTCGAGGCGGCGGTTCCCGTCATGAATGAGATTGGCGCACGGGCCACCAACTATCTGGTGGCTGACCGAATTGGAAAAACCAGCGACTGGGAAACCGCCGAGGGTGGCGAGGCACGCCCGCTGATGGACGGTGCGCAAGTCCGTGACTGGCTGGCCGCGGGCAACTGGATTGGAGCCCACACTTGTACCCATCCCCGACTTTCAAAAATTCCGCGGGATCGGGCCCGGGAGGAAATTTTCTCGAGCAAAAAGAAACTGGAGGACCGTTTCGGTCAACCGGTTGAACATTTCGCTTATCCCTTCGGGGACTATGACGATGTCGTTGTCGAAATGGTGCGGGCGGCCGGCTTCAAAACCGCGTGTACCATGGATCGAGGCGTCAACGACCAAAACACCAACCTCTTTCGTCTCAAGCGCTGGACAGCGCGGTATCCGACCCGGACGCTTGGCGCCTTTCTTAAAAAACTATTCCAACCCCGCTAGCTGCGTTATCGCGAGGCCCAAACGGCGAGAGCGGAAATGTCCGACGGATTCACCCCGGAAATCCTGGCTGCCTGACCAAAAGTGCGGGGACGAATTTCTGAAAGCTTCTGGCGGGCTTCGGTCTTGAGGCCGACCACTTTCGCGTAATCAAAGTTTTCCGGAATCTCTCGGCTCTCCATTTCTTTCAAGACGCCGATTCGTTCCAAGTCGCGCGCGACATAACCGGAATACTTCACGTCGGCTTCCACGGCCTCGGCGATCTCCCCCGGAACGCGCTGAAACTCCTCGGGCAGGTCGTTCCACGAGATTTCCGGACGGCGGAGCCAGTCTTCCAGGCTTTTGCCCTCCCGGCGGGAGGATGACAGCCGATGGCGGCAGTTCTCGATTCTGGCTCGCTTTTCCCGTGTCCGGCGAACCCGCTCCGCCGAAGCTAAGCCTAACTCCCCTCCCCGCTCCGTCAGACGTAGGTCGGCGTTATCCTGCCGCAACAGGAGACGATACTCCGCGCGGGAGGTGAACATGCGGTAGGGCTCGCGGGTGCCCTTCGTGACCAGATCATCGACCATCACCCCGATGTAAGATTCATGCCGACCCGGCTTCCACGGATCTGATCCGCGGGAGGAGAGCGCGGCGTTGATGCCGGCCAGGATCCCCT
>VHDM01000140.1 GCA_016876055.1 Verrucomicrobiota bacterium | reverse complement strand
GGCGCGGCGGCCGAGGGTGGCGGAGGTAGTTTGTCCAACATGGCCCGGGCTTCCGGGAGAAATGCGCTGCCGTTGTTTTGGGCGAGCACGTCGTTCAGGACCTGCCGGGCGGCTTCGGGTCGGTTTTCCTGAATCTGGATCCGGGCGAGACCAACGGCGGCAGCGGTTTGGAAAGCGTCAGGCGGACGTTCCGTGACGATGCGAAGGTAAAGGGATTGAGCGGCGGCGCCGTCGCCGGCCAGAGCGAGTTGGTTGGCTTGGCCGAGGCGGGCGGCGGAGAGCAGGGGGTGCTTGGGGAACTCTTGGACGAACTTTTGATAAAGTCCGGCGGCCTTGCGGTGATCTTTCTTGGAGGAGGCGTCCTCGGCGGCGTTCAGGATGGCGAGGGCGGTGGCGGGCTGGCCGGGGTAGTCGCGGATCAGCTTTTCCCAGGTTTCAGGGGTGGAGTCAGAGGCCAGCAGTTGGGCCGCCTCGTTTTTGGCCGTTTCAGCCTTGGAGACCTGCCAGAGAACCAGGCCCACCCCGGCTGCCACGGCTAGAATTACAGGAACGATGACCTTGGCCGAGAGCCAGGCAGGGGTTTCGGCCTCCAAGATCCGGGGCTCTTCGGCGGGGACGGGTTGAGCTTCAGCCATAAAAGGAGGCGATAGGATGGTCGGACACCCTCTCTCGGGCAAGCCGACTCCTCACCCGCTTTTATGTCGGGGTCGGGGGTACCTGCGACCCCACCCTAGGGGTCGTACCCACCCCCGAACCCGAAAATAGCGGGGGTTGAGGATCAGGGATTTGGCGAAAAAAACAGGTTGACGCCAGTGGTATGCAGTGGGTAAAAATGGGTAACAGAGGTGAAATTTGTACATTTATGGTTCATAAGGACATAGGAAGATGAAAGAGGCCTACACAGATCGGTTTGAGTTTTCCTTGGACGATAAGGGTCGCATCTCCGTGCCCGTCGAGTGGCGGGGCGAAGCCTTCGAAAAAAGATTTCTGCTTTTGCCCTCGGAGGAAGGTTGCCTCCGCGTCTATCCCGCCTCCTTCCTCGGGCGGCAGCTCGAAAAACTTTCCGCCGAGGGCGTCACCTCCACCGACGTGCGCCGCAAGAGCTTGGAAAAACTGGCCAGCGTGATGCAGGCCGCCGAGCCCGACCAGCAGGGGCGGATCATGATCCGCGAAAAGTTCCGCCAACACGCCGGCTTGAACCGCCAAGCCGTCCTCGTCGGACGCCTCGACCATTTCGAAATCTGGGAGCCGCGCCGCTGGCAAAAGATCGCCCCGCCCGCGCTCACCTTCGAGCAGTTGGCCAAGGAGGCCGGCCTATGATGATTCAGGTGGCGAACCGCTCCGGCGCCGATCTCCGGCCCTGGAAGCCCGTGTCCGCGGCCGCCCCGAACCCTTTCCATCCCCACGAAACCGACCGCCGGCGGAAGTTCCGCCAAGAGTTGGCGCGGCGATGGGATCTCCTCCAGCTGGAGGAGGAAAGGAAACCAACCGGCCGCCGCGGCTGAATCCGGCGGGCGGGCCCGGGAGGCACGCGCCGCGGAAACGGCCCGCGCGTCCCTGGAGGACAACATGGACTGGAAACAGATGATGCGAAGCAAGCTGGCTTTCGGCTTTTCCTGCCGGAGGGATGAATCCGGACGCGTGGAAGGCCACGGAATCGTCAAACTCCCCAAACGCAACCCCTACGAACTGATCGGCCTCCGCCGCCCGGTGCGCCGCGAGGTGCTCCGGCTCCGCCCGGCCGCCTAACGGGTGGAACACGTCCCGGTCCTCCTCGACGCGATCATGGAGATGCTCCCAGCCGCCCCCGGACGCACGGTGATCGACGCGACCTTTGGTCGTGGCGGCCACACCCGCGCCTGCTTGGGGCGGGGGGCCCGGGTGATCGCCCTCGACGTGGATCCGGACGCGCAGGCCGAGGCGGAAAAACTTTCCCGCGAGGCTGGAGCCGACCGGTTCCGCTTCGTCCGAAAAAACTTCGGCCACCTTGCCGAGGTCGCCGCGGAAACCGGCCCGGTCGACGGGCTGCTGCTCGATCTCGGCCTTTCCTCGCCGCAGCTTGATCGGGCCGAACGAGGCTTCAGCTTCCAACAGGCCGGCCCGCTCGACATGCGGATGGATCCCACCCAAGGCGAGTCCGCCGCCGACCTGGTCAACCGCCTGCCCGAGCCGGAACTACGCCAGCTTCTCCGCGATGGCGGGGAAGACCGCGATCCCGGCCGGATCGCCCGGTCCATCGTCCGCGCCCGCCCGCTCCGCACCACCGAGGATCTGGCCCAGGCGGTGATCCGTGCCACGAAGCCGCCCCGCCCCGGTACTAAACATCCCGCCACCCGCACCTTTCTGGCCATCCGCCGCGCCGTCAACCACGAGGGCGCGAGGCTCGACCAAGCCCTGGCGGCGGTACCGAAAATTCTCAGACCCGGCGGTCGTCTCGCCGTCCTGACCTACCAGTCCCTCGAGGATCGCGTCGTCAAAAACTGGATCCGCGAACATGCCGAGGAGGAAAAACGGCAGCCCGGCATGGCCTT
>VHDM01000139.1 GCA_016876055.1 Verrucomicrobiota bacterium | reverse complement strand
AGTACACCAATAGCGCCAACCGCCCGAACCTTGGTGACTGGCCGAACAACATCATCGAAGGATTCGAGGCCTGGCAAGAAACCAGCCCGACCAAAGCCGATGTCGACGGCGATGGCCTGACGGACGGATACGGTGAGGACAAGAACCTCAACGGCAAAACCGACCTGGAACTCCTCTACGCCAACGGTTCCACTAAGCTTCTTCTTTTGGATCTTGAAAACGACACGGACTTGGCCATCGCTGGCGCCGCCTTCCGTTCGGGCGCCGCCACCTCCCGCTCCATTAACTACACCGCTCTCTTCGCCGCTTACGCCCCCACCGGGAACGGCACTCGCCAGACCGATGGTTGGCCAAAGATTGTCATCACCGAAACTGACTCCCTCCGCACCGACACCGATCAGGACGGCATGCCCGACGGCTGGGAGGTCAATCATGGTCTCGATCCCCTCGACAACGGCACCTACAGCTTCCGCTTGGGTGGCCCCGGCAATGTCATCAATGGTCCCGCCGGCGATCCGGACAACGACGGGATCAACAACGCCACCGAGCTCGCCAACGGCACCCATCCGAACCAGGTCAACACCGGCGGCGGGGGCGGGCCGGGCGAAGGGGCCATCCGCATCGGCGAGTTCACCGACTGGACCTATCAGGACCTCCTCGTCCTTGACGAATATAACGAGGGCAACAGCAGCGGCGGGGCCGACGTCTACCGCACCAACGCCAGCGACAACTCCCGCGACATCGTCGCTTGCTCCTTCCGTGACGGCGGCGCCTCGGATGGCAAAGTCTACTTCCGCATCGACCTCCTCGATCTCGCCCCCAACGCCTGGCAAAGCCAGGTGGACGCCTACATCGTCATCGACACCGGCAACCCCGCCGTCGGGGAACGTGCCATCCCCAATGAGGTCGACATCGCCACCGACATGCGTTGGGAAGTCGTCGTCGCCGCCTACAATCAGGATTCGGGTGCGATCTTTGTCGACACCAACCGCGGCAACAACACGGTGGATCAGTTCCAAAACCCCGCCAGCTTCGGCGTCGTCTCACGTAACTTCGGCACCGGACGCGACCGCGTGGCCTGGTCCAGCCGGTTCGATGCCGTGGAGATTTCCGTCGACCGCCAGCACCTCATCGATGCCGGCTGGGGCGGCAACCCCGATACCCTCAACTTCCAGGTCTTCACCACCATGCCAAATACCGCGGGCAGCGGCACGGGCAACCTCTCCGGCCGCAACGACATCCGCGACACCATCTACGACGACTGGCTCGCCTCCGACTGGTGGCGCGATCAGGACAACATCCGCATCAACGGCAAGCTCTCCGGCTACTTCGGCCGCAGCTCCGCCAACGATCGCCACAAATACGCCAAGGTCATGCTCCTCGCCCACGGCAACCAGGCCCTTCATCCCGCCGGCTCCATCCACGCCCTCATCCACAACAAGGCCGCCACCAACCCCACTGGCTATCACCGTCTCCTCGCCACCCACGAAAGCTACGCTGCCCCGCTCACCCTCCACCTCACCCCTACCCTCTCCTCCGCCCTCCAGTGGGCCAACAGCACCGACTCCCGCACGGACGGCCCCGCCTTCAATCAGAGAATCCGTACCCTCATCCAAGATAACCGGCTCAGCCTTCTCGGCTCCACCTTCGCCGACCACATGCCCAAATACTTCCCCGCCTCTTTTAACCAGACCAGCAAAGCCCTCTCCGAACGCTTCCTCGATACGATCTACAGCACCACCGCCTCCCGTAAGATCTTCTGGGCCCCGGAACGCGTCCTCGATGCCGACACCCTCGCCCAAGTTGAGGCCATGGGATATGAGTACGTCTTTGCCGACCAGATGCGCCACTTCCTGAAATGGTTTGGCCGCTCCACCGCCCTCGGCACGGAGGGATTCCGCCTGAACCAGGTCGGGAATCTGAAAATCTTCCCCATCCACGACTTCACCTCCGAATATCTCGACCAGACCCTCGACGAGGGCTCCAGCCTCCCCGTCCGCCAACTCCTCTCCCGTCGCAGCCGCAGCGGTGTCCAGGATCAGGTCGTCGTCCTCTGGCGTGACCTCAACGACTTCTCCAGTCACAACCGCGCCACCAGTTACGATGCCAACGTCCGCTGGCTCGCCACCCGCCCCTGGATCCGCATTGTCACCGCCGACCAGATCGCCAACGGCGCCGTCCAATATCTCAGCAACGGCCAACTCACCGGCACTTGGGGCACCATCAATCGCAACACCCTGCCCGCCCCGAATCTCCGCAACGTCTCCAAAGACTGGGTCGACTGGGCCACCGGCGAGAACTACGACAACTGGTTCAACAAGCTCTCCGCGGAAACTTTCGGCCTCGGCTCCGCCAACGTCTTCGGCCGGGTCGGCACCAACGGCATCGCCAACTCCGCCGCCTCCGCCGTCTCCGCCGTCTCCCACACCAACCTCGCCCCCCTCGCCCAGTCCGTTCTCCACGGCGCCATGTTCCAGACCGCCTTCCACCTGCCCAACACCAATCAGACCACCGATCTCACCAAATTCAGCACCGGCGACTACATCAATCCCGCCAATCTCTCCCAACAGGCCCTCGCCGACTTCGCCCG
>VHDM01000138.1 GCA_016876055.1 Verrucomicrobiota bacterium | reverse complement strand
CGCCACCGGCTTTATGGGCCCGGCGGATTTTAGCGACGCAAAGTTTGAGTTGGATACGCCGGAGCTTGAATTAACGATCCGTCTACAAAAGTAGCTGAGCGAACGGGGTGCACCCACCGGCCCGACCCGGCTTCGGCTATTTTCGGGGAGGGCCTCATGACCCGGCGGGCCGGATTTTTTCTGAGAATTCTTAAAATGTTATTTTAAATAGGGGTGGGAGCGGATTGACGGGGGAAGGGTGAAACTTACCGTTGCAAGAATGGCCAAAGCACCGTTGGGCAGGGGGTTGGGGGCACTTTTGGGGACGAGCAAGCCGCCGCTTGACTCCCCTGAGATCCGTTCCGACGAGGGGGAAAGGATCCAGCAACTGGGCATTGGCGACATCCGGCCCAGCCGTTTCCAGCCGCGCCGGGTTTTCGCCGAGGAAAGCCTGGCGGAGTTAGTGGACTCCATCCGGGCCAAGGGGATCTTTCAGCCGCTGATTGTCCGCCGTTCCGGCAGCGGGATGGGTTACGAACTGATCGCCGGGGAGCGCCGCTGGCGGGCCGCCCAAAAGCTCAGCCTCGTGCGCGTGCCGGCCATTGTCCGGCAGGCCACCGATCAGCAGGTCCTCGAATTCGCGCTGATTGAAAACCTGCAACGGGCGGAGCTGGATCCAGTGGAAGAGGCCGACGGCTACGCCACCCTGATCGAATCTTTCGGGCTCAAGCAGGAGGAAGTAGCAGAACGCGTTGGAAAAAACCGGACCACGGTGGCCAACGCCCTTCGCTTGCGCTCGCTACCCAACGAGGTGCGGGACCTACTTCGTTCCAAACAGCTCACCGTCGGCCACGCCAAGGCGATCTTGGGATTGAGCGAAGCGGCGGCGCAGACCGCCATCGGGCGGGAAGTGGTGAAGCGGGGGCTCAGTGTTCGCCAGGCGGAAGCCCTGGTGCGTAGGCAGACCAACGGCACGCGGGGGCGAAAGAAGAACCGGCGCGCCTACGAGGCGGATTGGCGGGACCTGGAATTGAAGTTGCAGCGGGCCACCGGGACTCGTGCCCGGATCGTGGGTTCGGCTGAAAAAGGGCATATCGAGCTGCCGTACACCTCGGCGGCGGAGTTGGATCGGCTCACCGCCCATCTCGGGGTGCGGGGCGATCTGTGAGGAAGTTCGTCCGGTCATGAGTCAAAAGATCCGCCTGCTGGCGGAAGTGGTGGCGAACCGGATTGCCGCCGGGGAGGTGGTGGAGCGGCCGGCCTCGGTGGTGAAGGAGCTGGTCGAAAATTCCCTGGATGCCGGAGCGAAAAAAATCGAGATTTCCGTGGAGCGGGGCGGGCGTTCGGTGATCCGGGTGATCGACGATGGCTGCGGCATGGGGCCGGAGGATGCACTGCTGGCTCTGGAGCGGCATGCCACCAGCAAGATCCGGGACGCGGGCGATCTGATGAAGATTCAGACGTTTGGCTTCCGCGGGGAGGCGTTGCCCAGCATCGCCTCAGTCAGTCGTTTCACGCTGAAGACGCGGGAGCCGGATGCGGTCGAGGGGACAGAGGTGGTGATTGATGGCGGCAAGGTGGTGCGGGCCGGCAAGGCGGGTTGTCCGGCGGGGACCAGCATCGAGGTGCGACAGCTGTTTGCCCATGTTCCGGGGCGACGGAAGTTTTTGCGGACGGAGGAGACGGAGTGGAGCCACATTGAGCAGGGAGTGCGGTTGGCGGCGTTGGCCCGGCCGGAAGTGGGCTGGGTGTTGCGCCGGGACGGGGCGGTCTTTTGGCAGGACACCGCACGGGGGGCGCTGGAAGAGCGGATGGCGGCGGTGTTTGGACGAGATTGGAAGGAGACCTTTTTGGAGATCGATACCGAAGACGCCGGGATGCGCCTGCACGGGTATATCGGAAGGCCAGGGGTGAACCGGGCGACGCGGGCGGAACAGATTCTGTTCGTGAACTCGCGCCCTGTGCAAAGCGGGAGCCTGAATGCGGCGTTGCTGGAGGGGTACCATAATGCGTTGATGCGGGGTCGGTACCCGGTGACGGTGCTGTTTCTGGGGATGGATCCGTGCGGGGTGGATGTGAACGTACATCCGGCCAAGCGGGAGGTGCGTTTCCGTCAGGATGGGGATGTGCGGCGGTTTATTTCCGGAGCGGTCGCGGAACTGTTGCGGGGCGGGTCGGTGGGCCCGTTGCCGATGCCCACGGTGACGACCAATGGCTTTTCGCCCGCGCTGACCTTTGCCCCGACGGCTTCGCAACCGGCGACGACGATTCCGGGTCGCGCCCCGATGCCGGTGGCGGCGGGAGGATCCTTAGGACTGGAGGTGGAAAGCGCACCCGGGATCCCGGCCGGTTGGCGATTCCTTGGGGTGGTGGACCATCTTTATCTGGTGGCGGAGAAGGACGGAGGCGTGGTGTTGGTGGACCAGCATGCGGCTCACGAAAGGATTCTCTTCGAGCAACTGCTCCGGCAGGTGGCCCAGGAGGAAATCAGCGGCCAGAGGCTTCTTTATCCGGTGACGATCGAGTTTCCGCCCGTGCAGGCCTCGTTTTTAAAGGAGAGGGCGGAGGAGTTGGGGAAGGTGGGGCTGGGGATTTCCGCAATGGGCGGAAATGC
>VHDM01000137.1 GCA_016876055.1 Verrucomicrobiota bacterium | reverse complement strand
CGAGGCGGTGTCGGGCCCGGCGCTGGCGGAGTGGTGTGGGGATGAGATGAAGAAGCAACAGGAGAAGTGGGGGGCGTTGGTCAAGCGAAAGGCAGGAATCGTCCCGCTTTCCGCTGAAAGGGGGACGATTTCGCCGGAGAGGGCGTGGGATTTGGTGAAGAAGCGGGAGCAGGAGCTGGCGAAGGCAGAGGAGGCGATCCGAGAGGAGGACAAGCAGGCGGCCAAGAAACAGACAGCCGAGTGGCAGAAGAAGGCCGAGGCACAAGCCAAGGAACTTTGGGGGGCCGGCGCGCTGGTTGGCGGGGTGAGATGGATCGGAAAAGATCTGGGCGAGGTGGCAGCAGGATATTTACCGGTGCTGGCGGATCGGCTGAAAAAGGAGGGAGAGGTGGTGGTCTTCTTGACGGGTCGGGAAAATGGCAAGGTTCCGCTGCTGGCGGTGTGTACGCCGGAAGTGGCCAAGAGGGTTCAGGCTGGAAAGTTGATCCAGGCGGCGGCCCCGGAGGTAGGTGGGAAAGGCGGAGGCCGGCCCGATGCGGCGCAGGGTTCGGGCACGAATCCGGAAGGCATCGTCAAAGCCTTGGCGGCGGCGGAGAAGCTGGTGAAAAGCTCGCTGGGAGGTGGGTCGTGATCCGTCGTCCTTTGGGGGCTGACCCTATCGAGCAGGTGATCGCCGCGATGCGGGCAGGCCGGATGGTGATCATGACCGATGACGCGGGTCGGGAGAATGAGGGGGATCTGGTGTTGGCGGCGCGGAGCGTGACGCCGGCGTTGATCAACTTCATGGCCAAGGAAGGTCGGGGTTTGATTTGCGCGCCGGTATCGAGGGCCCGGGCAGAAAAGCTGGGGCTGAGCCGGATGGTGGCGAGGAATGAGGAGAAGTTCGGGACGGATTTTACGGTATCGGTGGATGCGGCCAAGGGCATCACCACCGGGATCAGCGCCCATGACCGGGCGGCGACGCTAAGGGCGTTGGGCCGGCCCAGTCCACGAGCCCATGATCTGGTACAACCCGGTCATATCTTCCCAGTTCGGGCGAAGGATGGGGGCGTGCTGGTACGGGCGGGGCATACCGAGGCGGCAGTGGATTTGGCGAAGCTGGCGGGGCAGGGCGATGCGGCGGTGATCTGCGAGATTCTGAATCCGGATGGGTCGATGGCCCGCTGGGAGGATTTGTTGGAGTTTAAAAAGAAACACGGACTGAAGTTGGGCACGATTCAGGAGTTGATCGAGTATCGGCGGAGGAAAGAAAAGCTGGTGGTGCGGGAGCAGACGGTGAAGCTGCCGACGGATTACGGACCCTTTGATCTGCATCTGTACCGGAACGTAACCGATGGAAGTCACCATCTGGCCTTGGTGAAAGGAAAGGTGAAAGGCAGTCAGCCGGTGTTGGTGCGGGTGCACAGCGAGTGTCTGACGGGGGACGTGTTTGCCTCGAGACGATGCGACTGCGGCAACCAGCTGCACGATGCGTTGCGCCGGATCGGTCAGGAAAAGAAGGGAGTGTTGGTTTACATGCGGCAAGAGGGTCGGGGCATCGGATTGCCGGCTAAGATCAAGGCGTACCGTCTGCAGGAGCAGGGTCTGGACACGGTGGAGGCGAACCGAAAGCTGGGCTATCCGGCCGATTTGCGGGAGTACGGGATCGGGGCGCAGATTCTGGTCGATCTGGGAGTGCGGAGGATGCGACTGCTGACGAACAATCCCAAGAAGGTGGTGGGATTGGGGGGCTACGGGTTGGAGTTGGTGGATCAGGTGCCGATCCGGTCGAAGGCGAACCCGCATAACCGGAAATATCTGGCGACGAAGAAAAAGAAGTTGGGGCACCGGCTATGAAAAAGGGGCGGTTTACGATTGTGGTGGCGGATTATCACAAGAAGTACGCCGATGGCATGGTGGGGGCGGCGAAGAAGGTTTTGAAGGGACACTGCTTGGAGGAGGTGCGGGTGCCGGGGACTTTTGAGGTGCCGTTGGCGGTGCAGCGGGCGTTGCGGAAGAAGCCCGCTGCGGTACTGGCATTGGGATTGGTGTGGCAGGGGGAGACGCCCCATGCGGGACTGATCCTGAGGACGGCCACGGATGCGCTGATGCGGATGATGCTGAAGAGCGATGTGCCGGTGTTGCACCACCTGGTAGGGGTGAAGACTGAGGCGCAGGCGCGGGCGAGATGTCTGGGAAGGTTGAATCGGGGTCGGGAAGCGGCGCAGGCGGCTTTGCGGATGTGGAAACTGAAGGCGGGAGGGCGTCGTGGCCGGTAGTCGGAGGGAGGGGAGGATTTTGGCGGCTCAGTTCCTGTACCAACGGGAAGTGGGGGTGTCGGGGGTGGCCCTCGAGGAGGCGCTAAAGGAGTTCTGGGAGCTGAGCGAGGCGGAGGCCAAGGCCAAGGAGTTTGCAGAGGGTCGGATCCGCGCGGTTTTGGAAAAGCAGAGGGAGGTGGATACGGAACTGCAGAAGCTGGTGACGAACTGGGAGCCGGGTCGGTTGGCGCCGGTGGACCGAGCGATTTTGAGGTTGGCGTTGTGGGAGATGAAGTGGGCGGAGGATGTGCCGCCGATCGCGGCCCTCAATGAGGCGATCGAGGTGGCGAAGGCGCTGAGCACGGAGGAGTC
>VHDM01000136.1 GCA_016876055.1 Verrucomicrobiota bacterium | reverse complement strand
GGGGGAGAAGCGGTTGGTGGTGGACTGTGCGGGGCTCGATTTTATCAGCAGTGCCGGACTACGTTCCCTGCTCTTGGCGGTGAAAAAGATGAAGGCGGCCGGCGGGGCCATCGCCCTCGCCGCTCTCCAGCCCCACGTCAAAGAGGTGTTCGATATCAGCGGCTTTTCCGCTCTTTTTGTCATTCACGGCTCCAAGGCCGACGCGATCAAGTAAAGCCGGGTCAGGCCGCCGCCGCCGGGCTGTGCGCCTTGCGCAGCAGCAGGATGTTTTTATCACCCTCCCGGCGGTAGGTGGCGGTATCGACCATTTTTTTAACCAGGTGAATGCCGAGGCCGCCCAGCTGGCGGCTTTCAATCGGCGTTTCCAGGTCGGGTCCCTCCACCTCCAGTGGGTTGAATTCACGTCCCCGGTCCTCGAACTCCATCTCAATATGTTCTTCCACCTTCCGGAAGGTGATGTGAATGGGATGGATGCCCTCCTCATCGAAACCGTACTTGATGATGTTGGTGAGAATTTCCTCGATGGAAACCAGCAGGTGATAGCGGAGCCTCCCGCCGATTTCGTGCTGGGTGGCAAAACTCTCAAAGACCGCATTGACCCGTAACAGGTCTTCGATGCGGTTTTTGACGGTGACGCGGACTTCCTTGGCCTTCATTGGGAGGAAAGGAGGAGGCCCTGCAGGCCAGCGATCCGGAAGACCTGGGCGACTTCCGGGTGTACTTTTTCTAGTCCAAACTCTCCCCCGTTGGCCTTGGCCGCCTTGGATGCGTCGATGCAAAGGTGGAGGAAGGCAGAGGCGGCATAAGGAACGGCGGAGGCGTCAAAGCGGACTGCCCCCCGGTGGGCCTGCACCAGCTTTCGAACCGCATCGCGGATTTCTCCGATGCGAACCGCATCCATCCGACCATTCAGAAAGATCCGGAGGGCCCCGTTGTTGATTTCATGGGAAAAATTGGGACCCGGACCCCCTTCCACCAGGTGGTCCATACCGGTCAGGGCGAAGACCCGGCGGATTTCCGGGGGACAGTCCAGGATACGCAACTGGGCATTCCGCCGGTGGAGTTCCCGGGCAGCTTCAAAGATCAGACGGAGCACCGCGGATCCGATATAATTCACGTCGCGAAAATTGCAGGTTAGGCTGGCGGGATTTCGCTCCACTTCGGCCCGGATGGGGGAGCGCAAGGTCTGGGCGGCCACGGTGTCGAGCCGTCCGGTAAAGCTCAGGAGGGTTCCCAGTCCGTCCCGCTTAACTTCCAGCTGGTCCATTTTTGAAATTGCGGGGCGGTCGGGCGGGGGGAACAACCCTGGGGGCTCTTCTTAGACCCGGGCCGCGTCCACGTACTTTCGGTTCATCTCCCGGATTCGCTTGCTTAAGATGGTGGCCAGACCAACCAGGAACATGCCGCCCAACTGGTGATTATTGTTCATCAGGAATTCTAACTGGGGCCAAGAGATTCCCCAGACGACGGAGGGTTCGGTGGGCCGGATAGCGGCAGAGGTGGGGCCGGGATCGAAAACCGAAATCTCCCCGAAAGTGTCTCCCGGTTTCAGGCGGGCCAACTCCAACTCTTGATGTTGGCCCTGTCTTCGGACGGAGAGTTCACCGGAGGCGAGAATGTAGAGGCGGTTGAGTTCGCTTCCCTCGTCCACCACGTTTGTGGTGGGTTCAACTGCCACAAACTCCCCGTATCCGGCCAGGGCGGCCCGGGCCTCTTCGCTGAAATGTTCAGTGATGCCTGAAGCAGGTAACAGCGCATGGGCAAGGGGGTCCGACATCAGGGCATAGTAGAATCTGAAACCCAAGCAGGTCAAACATGGGAGTGGCTGCCCGGCAGGAAGCTGGACTTCAGCAGGACTATTTGGGGGGGGCGAGCGGGACGCGAGCCTGCGGGATCTGGCGCTGGAATTGGGCCGAGCCTTTGTTGGGCCCCTGGTATTCGGCTTTCCGAAAATGGGCGGGGAGGGTGGAGGGGGAGGGGTCGGATGGATAGATCAGGGTCATCTGCCGGACGGTCTCGGGCTTGATGGTTCCGTCGAGGTTTAATTGAAACTGCATGATCGTGTCTGCGCTGATACGGCGGGCCTGGCGGTAGTCATAACCGTCAATGGTCCAGGATTCCTTTTGAAAGGGACTCTGACCGGCTTCTTTTTTCCAGATCGTGCCGTAGGAATCTTTCCGCCACTCATTCCCGTCGCTGTCCGCTTTCCAGAAGACGGAGTTTTTCGGGAGGGCCCAGTCGTAAAGACCCGTTCCGGAAAGCCGCGGACTGCTGGTCGTGCGCGGATCATCCTGGGTGAGGAGTTGGCCAAGGGAGAAGCTGGGGACGAGCAGGATCGCAGCCAAGGACCAGACCATAATTTTATTCAAGAGGCAGGATGTCTTGGCGTCAATCTAGGGGCGACTTGAGCAGGGTGGCGGCATCCCTATATTGAAATACGGACGGGTGGCAGAGCGGTTTAATGTACCTGACTCGAAATCAGGAGTAGGGGCAACCCTACCGTGGGTTCAAATCCCACCCCGTCCGAGTCTTCGAGGACGGGGTAAAGTCAATCAAGCCGGAGGCGAAATGTGATTGGGCCAGGGTCGGGTGTTTGGGGGCCAAATCCCACCCCGTCCG
>VHDM01000135.1 GCA_016876055.1 Verrucomicrobiota bacterium | reverse complement strand
GGGATGCGGGTGGTCGGGGGCGGCTCGGGTAAAAAAGCGTCGGACAAATCCAGTGACCCCATGACGTTGGAGGCCATGTCGCGGCTGGAGCAGGTCAAGCAATCCGACAGCCCGGCCATCCTGCAACAAAGGCTGCAGCCGCAGGATCAGCGGCCACAACCCTCTTCGTTGGGGAAACCGTGGTGATGAAAACAGTCCGATATCTTTTAGTCGCGCTTGGATTTCCGGGCGTCACCACCGGGCTGTATGCGCAGTCGGTAAACTGGAACAACCCGGGACCAGTGGTTCCGAACAGCATCACCCAGTTGGAACTGGTTTTCACGGACTGTCAGCCGCAAGGAAACGTGATTTTACCCCAGGTTGGCGGCCTCCAAATTCTCGGCCAGCCGGGGCGGGCCACCAGCTTTTCGATGATTAATTTTCAGACCAGCTCCTCGACCACGCTGAGCTATTCGGTGCAGGTGGGCCAAGGTGGGCGGATTCAGATTCCTTCGTTTGAAGTCCAGACCGACAAAGGGAAAAAGAGCGTGTCGTCCCTGATTGTGGATGCGACCGCCGCCGCCCCGCCCCGGCAGCAAGCGGCTCCTTCCCCCTTTCCTTTTCCTCCCGGATTTTTCCAGAACCAACCGCCGGCGGGAGCCGCCCCCGTGGTCCCCCCCAGCGCGGTGCAGGCCGAGGCGCAGGCGGAGCCGAGGAATCCTTTTGCCGGAGAGGTTTTCGACGTGAATTACCGGGTGACGATGGCGCCAGGCCGCAGTGGGCGGGTGAAGACCACCCCGCTGTGGGATGTGCAAAACTTTACGGCCGAGGCCTGGGACCGCGGCCAGCAGATCGGCCCAGGGGGCAGCCAAGGTTTGCAGTTCCACACCCGGGCCATGGTTCCCAAGGCCGGCAAGGTGGAACTGCCCTCCATTCGCCAAAAGCTTGATATCGACACGCCCCTGGGTGGACGCTCCTTTTTCTTTACGGCACCGGGCTCGGTGGAGATCGAGGCCTCGACCGAACCGGTGGCGATCGAGATACAACCCTTGCCGACCGGCGCACCAGCCGGTTTCAAGGGGGCGGTGGGCCAGTTCACCCTGGAATCGCGAATGGTGCCCGAGCAGGTGAACGAGGGAGAACCGATCACCTGGACGCTGAATCTGAAGGGCACCGGGAACTGGCCGGTGGGGGTGGAGCTGCCCGCGCGCACCGTGCCAGCCAAGATGCGCACCATCCAGCCCAAGCTGCGGCGGGAATTTGATGGAACGCAGATTTTCACCGGGGGTCTGGTGGAGGACCTGGTGCTGATTCCGACCGAGGCCGGGGAGTACGAACTTCCCGCCGTGAAATTTGTTTATTTCGATCCCAAAAAGAAAGCCTACGAAACCCTTGTAGCCAAGCCGCCCAAGATTTCCGTGCTCAAGGAGGGAACCTTGCGGCCAGCCGGTCCCGCCCAGGTGACGATGGCGCCGGCCACCCAGCCCCCGCAGAAGCAGGGCGCTGGATCCGGGTGGGGAGGTTTTGGATCCGGCCGCCAGGCCAAGGTGCTTCAATATGGGGCGCCGGCCCTGCCCCGGGAGCCACTCGAGGGAACGGGCGTGGGAGTAGCCCCCGTCGGCTTGGGGTGGATTCGGTTCCTGGCGGTGGTGCCTTGGCTGGTTTTGGCGGGAGTTTGGTGGGTCTGGGCGCAAAAAAGATCGGTCCTGACCGATCCAGAATTTAGCCGGAAGGAGGCACTCCAGTCCTGGAAAGCCTCCGTCCAGCTTTTGCGCAATTCCTCGGACCGCCCGGAGGCGCGTGAAAAAAGCCTTTTGCTTTGGCAAAAGGCGGTGGCCGGCACCTTGGGGGTCGATGCAGCGACACCGGCCTGGCCGGAGATCTCGGCGGCGGCGCCCACACTCCAAGAGCACGACCGCACGGATTTGGAGAAGTGCTGGTTGGAATCGGACGGTGCGCTTTATGGCCGGAACCCCAGCCTTAATGGGGACTGGTGCGAGCGGGCTGCCGGCATCGCCAACCGGATCGACTTGCCCCGCCTGAAGGCCTGGGAACCGCTCCGGCCCAGAAACCTTCTTCCTTGGTTTGGACTCTTGCTAATCCTGGCGTTGCCCGCGTCGCTGGTCGCGGAAGAGAAGAAGGAGGCTGCCACGGTTCCACCGGCCGCGGAGGACCCCATCCGGCTGTATCGGGAAGGGAGTTTTGAGAAAGCCGGGCAGGCTTGGGGCGAGCGGGTGCGGAAAAATCTGTCCGACCCGGTTTCCCGCAACAACCTCGGCCTCGCCTGGTTTCAGATTGGAGACAAAGAGAGAGCCCTGGCCAACGGATTGTCGGCCTACCTGATCTCACCCCAGACCCGCACGGTGGATTGGAACACGGCGATTTTTGCGGATGCTTCGGATCAGCTGGACCCGGCCGTTCGGAGATTGCTGGAAGACACCTGGGCCAGTTGGCTGACTTCGAAAGCGGGAGTTTTCAAATGGCAACTTTGGCTCGTCGCTGGAAGCAGTGTGGCGGCTCTGGGGGCGGGACTATGGCTGGCGTCGGGCTATTTCGCGTGGAGACGGAAACTTTTCTTCCGGCTGGGATCCGGGGTGTTGCTGGCTGGGGCCAGCCTGGCTTTCGTGGCGGGCACGGCGCTGGGCGTGTACGG
>VHDM01000134.1 GCA_016876055.1 Verrucomicrobiota bacterium | reverse complement strand
TGGTTCCGCCTCCGCGGCCCCGTCCCTACCGACCGGGAATGGACGGCCAAGGAGGACAGTGTCTCCCTGCCGGGATGGCTGGGCCTGCCGGGCATCCGCCATTCCGTTGGCCTGGCCCGCTGGTGGCATTTCAGCCTCGATCTCATCTGGCTGGTCAACGGCCTCGTTTTTTTTGCCCTGCTCTTCAGCACCGCCCAATGGCAGCGCATCGTACCGGTCTCCTGGACCGTGTTTCCCCACGCCCTCTCCACCGCCATCCAGTACCTCTCCTTGGATTTCCCCGAACCTTCCGGTTGGCTGCAGTACAACGGCCTCCAAATGCTGGCCTACTTCACGGCCGTTTTTGTGGCCTCCCCCCTGGCCGCCATCACCGGAATCCTCCAGGCACCCTCCATCGCCGCCCGCCTGCACCTGGCCACAGGTTGGTTCAACCGGCAGGTCGCCCGATCCCTTCACTTCCTGGTGCTTGTCTTTTTTCTGGCCTTCGTGAGCGGTCACGTCCTGATGGTGTTTGCCACCGATCCCCTGACCAATCTCAACCACATGATCCGGGGAGTTGACGACGACTCTTGGTCCGGCGCGCTCGGCTTTGCCCTTCTCTTTCTGGGTGCCTCCGTCGCCTGGCTCGCGGCATCCCCCTTGACCCTTCGCTACCCGCGAAAAATCCAGCACCTCGGTCGCGTCGTGGTGGGCTGGGCCTACGATGCCATGGAAAAATTGCGCCCGGTGGCCGTGTATCGGGAGAAGGACATTTCCCCGTACTTCTGGGTCAACGGAACCCATCCGCAAACCCCGGAGTTCCTGCGCCTGCTTAAGGAAAGTTTTCAGGACTACCGGCTCGTGGTCTCCGGCGAAGTGGAAACACCTCGGGAATTTTCCTTGGAGGAACTCCGCTCCTTCCCCCGCCAGGAACAGATCACGCAAAACTACTGCATCCAAGGTTGGTCCGGCATCGCCAAATGGGGCGGGGTCCGTTGCAGCGACATCCTCAAGGTTGTTCGCCCCAAGCCCGGCGCAAACTATGCCGTCTTCTACTCCTTCGGGATGGGGTCAGGGCCGGACGCGGGCCCGTATTACGACTGCCACAAAATCGAACACCTTCACCACCCCCAGACGATCCTCGCCTACGACATGAACGGCCAACCGCTCCGCGAACCCCACGGCGCCCCGCTCCGTCTCCGCAACGAGCTGGAACTTGGCTACAAACAGGTCAAATGGGTCCGGGCCATCGAGTTCGTGACGGATTTCCGTCATTTGGGCGCCGGCGAGGGTGGCTTCAACGAGGATCAGGAGTATTACGGGTTCCGCGCCCCGATTTGATACCTCTCGCCATCCCCCTCCGCACCACCCTTGGGCTGTTTGCTATTCCGGCTTATGGGGCATAAGGTCAGGGCATGGCCATCGCAGCCCCTGCTCGGCCGGCAACCTCTTCGAAAGCTCCCCAGCTTCCGCCGTACGACCACCAGCCCCGCCCCTACCAGGGTCCGAGCGCCGAAGAGGTCCTGAAACTTCGCAAAGAACACCTCACCCCGTCCCTTTTCCACTACTATCGCAAACCCCTCATGATTGTGGAGGGGTCGATGCAGTACCTCTACGACGAAAAGGGTCGCCGCTATCTCGACGCCTTTGGCGGCATCGTCACCGTCTCTGTCGGTCACTGCCACCCGGAGGTCCTCGCCGCCGTCGATGAGCAGAACCACCGGCTTCAGCACGTCTCCACCATTTATCTCCACCCCGGCATCGCCCAGTACGGCAAGGAGTTGGCCGATTGCATGCCCGGCGACCTCAAGGTCTGCTACTTCGTCAACTCTGGTTCGGAGGCCAACGAACTCGCCCTCATGCTCGCCCGCGCCTACACGGGCAACTACGACATCATCGCCCTACGCAACTCCTATCACGGCGGCACCTCCAACACGATGGGCATCACCTCCCACCACACCTGGAAGTACAACATCCCCCACTCGTTTGGGGTCCAGTTTGCCCGTGCTCCCTACCCCTACCGTGGTCCCTGGCCCGCTACCGATCCGCAGGCCGGAAAAAATTATGCCGCCGACGTCGAGGAGCTGATTCGCTTCGCCAGTCCCGGAAAAATTGCCGGCTTCATCGCCGAATCCATCCAAGGCGTGGGCGGGGCCGTCGTGCTTCCGGATGGCTACCTACAGGAAGTTTACCAACACGTCCGCGCCGCCGGGGGTCTCTGCATCGCCGACGAGGTGCAAGCCGGGTTTGGCCGCACCGGCAAGGCCTTCTGGGGCTTTCAGACCCAGGGCGTCCAGCCCGATATCGTCGTCATGGCCAAAAGCATCGGCAACGGCGCCCCGCTGGCGGCCGTTGTCACCACCCCGAAAATTGCCGCCACCTTCACCCAGCGTATCCACTTCAATACCTATGGGGGAAACCCTGTTTCGATCGCCCAAGGCCGGGCCACCCTCAGGATCATGCGCCGGGACAATCTCCAGCAGCGCTGCGCGGTGATGGGCGGCCGCCTCCTCACGGGCCTTCGCAAGCTCCAGGAAAAGCACGAGGCCATCGGGGAGGTCCGCGGCATGGGACTGATGATCGGCGTGGAAGCCGTCAAAGACCGCAAGACCAAGGAACCGGACCGGGAATGTATCGCTGAGGTGCTCGAACAGGCCCGGGACCGGGGCCTCGTCATTGGGA
>VHDM01000133.1 GCA_016876055.1 Verrucomicrobiota bacterium | reverse complement strand
GGAATCCCCCGCTTGGCCGCTGCCGCCACCACGTTGCGCCAGCCCTTCTGGCAACGCTTCACCTCTCCTCGGAAATATCCGTCGAGGAGCAGGTTGGTCAGCTTGGGGTTTTGGTCGAAGGCCTCTTTGATCTTCCCAAGGAACCTGGAACGGATGATGCAACCACCCCGCCACATCAGGGCGATGCCACCATAATTCAGGTTCCACTTGTACTCCTTCGCTGCCGCCCGCATCAGCATGTAGCCCTGCGCATAGCTGATAATCTTGGAGGCATAGAGCGCGTCCCGGATCTCGTTCAAAAACGCCTTCTTCTTCTCTGCTTTCTTGGCCGCCGGAAGCAGCGGCTTCGGCCCCTTCAACTTCTTGGCCGCGGCCACCCGGTCGTCCTTCAGGGCAGAGACACAGCGGGCATAGACCGCCTCGGCCATCAAGGTGATCGGAATCCCCAACTCCTGGGAATTGATGACCGTCCACTTGCCGGTCCCCTTCTGCCCGGCGGCATCGAGGATCTTGTCCACCAGGGGCAGACCGTCGGCATCCTTCTTCGCGAGGATGTGGGAAGTGATTTCAATCAGGTAACTGTCCAGCTCCCCCTTGTTCCACTCCGCAAACACCTTGGCCATTTCGTCCGGAGCCATGCCCAGACCGTCCTTCATCAGCGCATAGGCTTCACAGATCAGCTGCATGTCCCCGTATTCGATTCCGTTGTGGACCATCTTCACGTAGTGACCGGCGCCGCCCTCACCCACCCAATCGCAACAGGGCGCTCCACCCTCCACCTTCGCGGCCACATCCTGGAAAATTTTCTTCACGTGAGGCCAAGCCGCGGGTGAACCCCCGGGCATCAGGCTGGGACCGTGACGGGCCCCTTCTTCTCCCCCGGAAACCCCGGTGCCGATGAAAAGTAAGCCCTTCGCCTCCGCTTCCTTCACCCTCCGGTTGGTGTCCTCGAAGAGCGAGTTGCCGCCATCGATGATGATGTCTCCTTTTTCGAGGTGCGGCGTCAGCTCCTTGATGAAGTCGTCAACCGGTTGGCCGGCTTTCACCAGCAGCATGATCCGACGGGGTTTCTTAAGTTTGGCCACCAGTTCTTGGATCGAATGCGCTCCCTGCACTTTTGTGCCCTTGGCCTCCTTGGCCAGAAAGTCATCCACCTTGGAGACCGTGCGGTTGTGGGCCACCACCACGTACCCATGGTCGTTCATGTTCAGGATGAGGTTCTGCCCCATCACCGCGAGGCCAATCAGGCCGATATCCCCCTGCGAATTCATCGGAAGTTCCTAGCGGAAAACGTCTTTCCTGCCCATCGGAAAGACGGAAAGCGGCTAGAGTCGGGCGGGGGCAAACTGGGCGTTCACCTGCGTAGCCCAGTCCGCCGCTTTTCCTTTGCCTCGAGGAGAATGAAGGATGACCTCGAGCTGGTTGTCCCGGATGAGCTGGGTGACCTTCTCCGCCTCTTTGCCCTCAATGGGATCGCCAAAGTCGGAAAACCAATAGACCGCCTCAACCTTTCGCCGGGCCAATTCCTCAAAGGCCAGATAGACCGCATTGGCCGCCGCATAGCTGGTGATGAACCAGGTGTTGTTCCGCTTGCGCATTTTTGCATAGAGGTCGGGATAAGATTCCTTGAGTCCAGGATAACCTTCCCGATCCTGCATCGCGCCGCGCACCGGTACCCAGTCCTCCGCCTCGGAACCATTGAAGCGCGCCAGTTTGGGTTTTTCCATCTTGGACGGCCCCCGGTAGTCCCGCTTGGCCTCTTGGGCCTTCTTTTTGTCCTCCGCCACCTTCTCATTGAATTGTTTCAGGGAATCCTCCCAGCCCACGATCCCGCCTCCATTGGTGAAGATCACATCTGCATCCGGGAATTTCTCAAAAATTTCCTGGAATAACTTCGGGGTGTACCTCTGCATGGATTTTGAAACATCCACGATCACCCCCAATTTTCGCGCTTGGATAGAAACGCCAAAAAGTTGTTTTCCAGAAACCGGCCCCCCAGCACCCCGACCCGTTCCCAGGCCGGTCCCCGTTCCCTTGCCGGTTCCACCGATCACCCCCGTTTCGGAAACCGGAACATTTTTCGGAATGGCGGGAGCCCAGTTGGCCCCCCCCACCACCGTCAGCATATCCAAGGCCGCGGCGCTTTCCTCGCCGGCGGGCTCGGAAACGGCTTCCGCCGCGAAGGGATCCTCGGTGGGCACCGGCTCTTCCGGCATTGGCTCGTCCAACGGCGGCGCAAGGCTTTCTGCTGCCACCTCAGAGGCGATTTCCTGGGAGACGAAAGGCATCTTGGGAATACTCCCCTTGAAAATCGCCACGCTGCCAAACGCCAGCAGGAAGAGCAGATGCACCGCAAACGAAATTATCAGCACTAAGACAATCGTCTTTTTGCAATAGGATTTCCAATCCCAGGGTTGCTTGCCGCCATCCGACCAATGCTTAGAGCCTTTTTGGGCCTTGGGCCGGAGAAAGGACGCGGGCATATCGAATTCTTTGCCCGATCCGGTCCCAAGACAAGGGACGATCCTGTGACAATTCCCATTTACAACGGATTTGTCTAAGAACCGGAACCAGAGCTATTTTCAAATGCAGCGCCGGAGTAGCTCAGCGGTAGAGCAACGGTTTCGTAAACCGTGGGTCACGGGTTCAATCCCCGTCTCCGGCTCGGCTTGGCAGCCCCCCTCGCTCTCCGTATTTTTTCTCTTATGCCGAAAAGCCCGGCC
>VHDM01000132.1 GCA_016876055.1 Verrucomicrobiota bacterium | reverse complement strand
CCCATCGGCAATCTCTCCGATCTTTCCCCCCGCGCCCGCGAAGCCCTCGCCGCCGCCGACCTGGTCGCCGCCGAGGACACCCGCCGCACCGGCCTGCTCCTCCAACATCTCGGCCTGAAGAAACCTTTTCTCAGCTACCAGAAATTCAACGAAGCCTCCCGCGAATCCTCTCTCCTCGACCGCCTGCGCGCCGGCCAAACCGTCGCCCTCGTGACCGACGGCGGCATGCCCGGCATCTCCGATCCCGGCGAACGAATCATCCGGGCCGCCCGCCGGGAAAATCTTCCCATGGAAGTCATCCCCGGTCCCTCGGCTGTCCTCCACGCCCTCGTCGCCAGCGGCCTGCCTGCCCTGCCTTTTTATTTCGGCGGCTTTCTCCCCCCCAAGTCCGGCCCACGCAAAAAAGAGCTCGCCGCCGCCGCCGGCCGCAACCACACCTCCATCTATTTCGAATCCCCCCATCGAATCACCCGCACCTTGGCCGAGGCCACCGAAATGTTGCCCGCCGCAGCCCGGATCGCCGTCTGCCGGGAGCTGACCAAAAAATTTGAGGAGGTCTTCGTCGGCACCCCGGCTGAGGCGGCGGCGAAATTCGGTGAAAACACCAAGGGCGAGATCACCTTGGTGATCTCGCCCTTGGGCTAAAACCGGATCTGGGGTTACTGGCTAACGGTGCCCTTCACCTCTTTCTTGTTTTTATAAAGAGTGTCCCGCAGGGCATCGACCGACTTCTGCATCTCCCGCCCGCCCGTCCGCGCCTTGTCGATCATCGGGCCCGCCGTCTTCACCGAATCGGCCGAATAGGACGAATCGAAATACTTCTTTAGGTCATCGAGGAGCGCGGTCAGGTCGTTGGCATCGCCTCCCACCTCACGCATCTGTTTGTCCAAGGCGTCGAAATCGGCCTTGGCCTGATCGAGCTGGTCGTTGGTCAATTTCCGCATGTCCTTGTCGTTCATCCCCGACACCTCTTTTGTCCAAGCCGCGATCCGGGTTCCCTGCAGGTCCCGCACCTTTTCCGCCCGGTCCTTGATGTCGCTCCGGATGTCCTTGAGATCCTCGAGGTTGTCCTTGAACTCATCGAAAGCCTTCTTGGCATTATTGCCTGCCTGCAGATCACCCAAGTTGGTCAGAATATATTCCAGTCTCTTTTGGGCTCGCCCGGCCAGGTCATCCAGCTTGTTCATGCTGTCCGCCTGGTCGCCGGCAAGGTTAAGGGAGTCCGAGTTTTGGGCCTGGCTCCACGGCGCGAGCACCGCGAGGGCCGAGGCGAACGTGAGGGCTAGGTGTTTCATGCGATGGGTTTTTATCTCCTGGGTCTATTTCAAAAGGTCGTACAGGCGGCTGATGGCCTCTTTCTTGCCTTCCGGCACCGCCACCTTGCCGCTGATAATGTCTTCGGCCGAGATGGCCGGCTTGTCGTAATAGTCGGCGTTGGCCTCGTCGTTGATGTTCACGTCAAAGCCGCCAAAGCTCACGCCCAGCTCCGCGCCTTTGTTCCAAACGTAGGCGTTGAAGTCGCGGTCCCGCATGCTCGCGTCCACCGCGTCCGCTCCCTTCGGCCCCAGCACCGCGGAAGCTGCCGCACTGGCGAAGTGATCCCCCTTGGCCCAGCGGTTGACCACCCCCGCTTTCATCAGGAGCAGCACCACATCATTGTCGCTTCCCCCCACCTTGATGCCGATGTTTCCGCCGTCGGTGGTGATGGCACAGGGTCCGGTCCAGCTGCCGTCGTCCTTGCGCGCCATTAAGATGCCGTCCCCGCCCGTTCCGCCGATGCCGATCGCAAATCCCGTGTAATTCAGGATCACAATCCCCTTGGCGTCCTTCACGAGGCCCATGTTGATCTGATCCTCCCGCTTAAAGCGGCCAAAGATCTCCGCGGCGTCCGGGACCAGTTTGTCAAGATCCTCGGCCAAGGCCGGCAGGGTCAGGCCGATCATCAGGGCGGCAAAGGTGATTTTACGGAGGTGGTTCATGCGGGGAGTTTTCCTTTCCTGGTTGACCAAAGGATGAGCATCCCGCCCCGCCCCCGTCCTCGCAAGGCGGAAATCACTCCGTGGAGGAAAAGGTTTCTTTTCGCATGAAAGATGGGGCGATTTCCGCAGTGAACTCCTTCAGCATCTGCACCGTTTGCGTCTCATTCTTTCCGTTGGGCAGGAACCCCTCCGTGATAATCGACATCACGATCACATAGGCCCACCGGTGGTTCAGGTTCTTCGTGATCCGGTCGTAGCTCGTCAGGAACACCCGGTTCCAATGGTGGGGTGTGCTGATATCCTTGCCCACAAACCAGTAGAGATAATTGGCGTACAGTTGCCGCCGGTCTCCCGGGCCCACCTCCACGTCCCGCACCAGACTCAGGTTCATCACATCCAAATCGTTGCCATCGGCCAGGGTCAGCCTCTCCACCTTGCCGCCGCGCATGCTCCATCCCTGCGCCGGTAAACACACTTCCGGACGATGAATACTGCGCTTCTCCCCCCCGCTCAACACGATCGAGGCCATGATCCGGTCTCCGGCCGGATCCAGATACTCCCGCCGCACGATCTCGGTGTCCTTCGGCAGGATCGCCAGTTCCCCCGGCGTGGCCGCGATCACCTGGCCGGTGAAATTTCCGATCCGCTCCGGCAGAGCCATGATCACTCCTCCCAGCGGCGCGGTGTTGGGCGACGGTGTCAGCAGACAAAGGGCGGCGGTGGCTCCGCCTAAAACCACCAAAGCGGCGATCCG
>VHDM01000131.1 GCA_016876055.1 Verrucomicrobiota bacterium | reverse complement strand
GCGCGCCGGGCGAGGATGTCCTGCAGGGTGTTGTTGAGGACGTGGCCGAGGGTGAGGATGCCGGTGACGTTGGGGGGAGGGATGACAATGGAGAAGGCGGGCTTAGGGGAGGCGGGGTCGGCCCGGTAGTCGCCCCGTTCCGTCCATTGGCGGTAGAGACGGTCCTCCACCTTGGAGGGGTCGTAGGCGGGGGCGAGTTCGGGCATGGGGGCGTTAGCTTGCCTTCGGGCGAGCCGATCGAAAAGCCCGCGAAGAGGAATTAGTCGCCCTGATCGGCTCCGCCGCCTCCGCTGGCGGCGGCTCCGGGAGTGGGCTGGCCGGCGGGAAAAAACTGCCACCAGGCGGTCTCGTTGATGGCATAAATCGGCTTGTAGTGTTGGATCTTGTCGGCGGTCCAGACGCTTTTGATCTGGTTATCGAGAATGAAGCACTGACCGGCAGTGATGACGCCTAAAATGCAGTGACCGACCCCAAGGTTGAGGTCTTTCACCACCAAAATGCGAAGTTCATCCTGGGTGAAGCCCAGTTTCTGCAGGGCATAGTATTTGGCGATAGCGTGGTCCTCGCAGTCACCACTGACCCGGCCGGGAACGAGATAGTCGGGAGGTTGGGTGAACTGGACGGGGGTATTCCAAAGATCGGGGACGCTCCAATTTTTCTGGTCGGTCACGTACCGCATGGAGTTGAAGACTTCATTCACCTTTTTGATCATTTCCAGTTTATCGCCTGATTGATTTTTCTGAACGAACTCCTCCCAGCCTCCGTTAAAGGGGGCGTTGATATCGGCTTTTTTCGCCAGCTCTTCCTGAACGGAGGAGAGGATGCCCATCCATTTGGGAAATTTCTGGATCGGTTGCTGAAGCACTACCTGATAATCGGTGTCCCAGGCCCGCACAGTGGTCCCGCCCGCAAAAACACTAGCCAAGAGAAGCAAAATCACCCTCACGGACGGAAACTACCGGAAAAAGTGGCCTAGGAAAACCTTGAGCGCGGTTGCGAAGGGAGGAACCTTGCGGTTGAACCTATTCACTATCCATGGCTGAAACCAGTACCCCCGCTCCCCAGGATCCCTCCAAGCTAAAGATTTCCGGGCCCAAAGTCCCGGATGCACCCGTAAAACGGCCGATCAAGTGGACCACGGTACTGGCGGGCCTCTTTTTGCTGGGATTCACCTTGGCCGGCGGGCTCTTTATTTGGAGCGAGGCGCAAAAGGGCATCAAGGACGAGACGGCCGATCTGCAGGTGGAGATGAGTATGATTTTGGAGAGCCGGGCCTTTGAAATTGAGGCCTGGCTGGACCAGCAGTTTGGCGTTCTCCAGGAGATTGCCAGCAACGAGTCGCAAAAAATCTACATCGACACCTTGCTCAAGGCCGAAGCTTCGGCCCCCGACAAAGAGGGTTCGGAAAACTTCCTGCGCAACTATTTGAAGCGGGTGGCGGAGGATAATGATTTTGTCACCCCACCCCGGAAACTCGAAATCAGCGCAAACGTGGTGCGGGACGGAATTGCCGGTCTGGCCATCCTGAACCCCGCTGGGGAGGTGATGGTGGCCAGTGAATTTGTGCCTGCTTTTCGCGAGGACGCCTTCCAGGACGCCTTTGAAAAAAACAGGGCCCGTTCGCGGGGTCTTTGGGACATGTACTTGGATCGAGAGAGCGAGCCCAGCATGGGCTTCATCGTGCCGATTTATCCGGTGGACGCCAAGGATGGGGCCAAGCCCATTGCGTACGTGGCGGGAAATAAGCAGGTGGCCAAGGAGCTTTATCCGTTGTTGCAACAACCGGGCGAGCCGGACAAGAGTGCCGAAATTTACCTGGCACGGGTTAAGCCCGGATCGGGAGATGCCACCGTCCAGTATCTCTCTCCACGGGTGCTACCCAAACCGAATGGCTTGAAGGCCTTTTCCGGCGATGAACCCAACGATCCGGAAAAAAGGGCCACGGCCTTTGCCATCGCCAAGCCCGGAGGTTTCGCCACCCGACTGGATTACGTGAATGTCCCGGCGGTGGTGGGCGGAACGACCATCCTCGGGACTCCTTGGACGCTGGTGAGGACGGTGCATGTGGCCGAAACCACCGGCCCTATTCAGCAAGAGGCTCGCAAGGACCTGATTTCCTTTGGACTCTTATTGGGCATCGCGGTCGTCTCCATGCTGGTGGCGTGGAAGCACGGGGCGGAGATTCGGGCCTCGGCCGAAGCCCAAAGGCTGAAGATTGCCGCAGAGCGATTCACCGGCTTTTCCAAGTTCCTGCGGGTGATCACCGACAACCAGCCCACGGCCATTGCGGCGGTGGACGGGGGCGGAAAATATAGTTTTGCCAACCGCACGCTGGCAGAAGCGGCGGGAATCACCCCGGAGGAAGTGGCCGGCAAGACGATGCCGGCGGTGATTGGACCCGTGCGGGCGGCGGCCTACCAAAAGATTAACAAGCAGGTGATCGACGACCTCTATCCCGGCTGGCCGGCGGATCGGACGGAAGGGAAATGGCAGCCGCAAAAGGGTCGGTTCGAGTTCGAGGAGGCCGGCAAAAAGAAGTACACCAAGACCGACCATATTCCGCTGCGGGCGGATCGGGACCACCCTCCGGGTGTGTTGCTGATCGAGCAGGATATCACCGAGTTCATCGTGGAGCGGGAAAAGCGGGAGAAGATGTTCCGTGGTTTGATCGAGGCCTTTGTCGGGGAGGTGGACAGCCGTCAGGCCCAAGCCGCCCGCACTAACGCCCGATTGATCGGGCGGATCGCCCGCGGGGCGGCGGAGGAGATGGGCCTGACCCCGATCGA